>JBIKWV010000329.1:0-5630 GCA_044356135.1 Elainellaceae cyanobacterium | reverse complement strand
AAAAAAAAAAAAACCCCCGGTGGCGGGGGGGGCCGCCCCCCCCCCCCCCCACGCTGAAACTGGGATTTTATTGGGATTTTATTTTATGGCAAGCCCCTATGGGAGAGTAGACACAAGCGGAATGAGTTCGAAGTTACTACGGAAGCATAAAAGATGAGGGCAGAAGCAGAAAGACGAAGCTCCGAGTTGTTCAATTATCATGGGAAGGGGTAACCATTGGAACAATGGCTCACAATTCTTCTGAATTACCTGAAGGCTTGAGAATCCGCCGATTGCAGTTGAACGATCGCGATCGCTTGGCTCTTTATGTCATGCCCAATGATCCTCAACAGGTGTTGCCTTTCCTTTCAACAAGGATGAAGCTGGTCTATTACCAATTTAGACTAGATTTCATCCTCATCAATGTCGTTTTCGTTGCTCTCTTTATTTTTGTTCTGCCTAGTTTAGGTAGTGTTCCATCAAATTATTGGTTGTGGATGGGAGCTATTTTTGTATTGTTTTTAAGTGCATGGATGGCAGCAACCTTTATCTCCAACAAGTGGCACCAGTTTTACTGGATTGTTGAATATCGAGGACGATTTATTGCTTACGGTGTGCTGCGTCCATACCACAGTTATACTGTGCTGAAATGGTTGCATGTATATCCTGACTGGAGACGAAAGGGAATTGGCTCAGCATTGGTCAGAACACTAATTCAGCATTCAACTACGCCAATCTATGTTAAAAGTGCGCCTGATGTAGTTGTTTTCTATACTCGTCTAGGGTTTCAAAGGGTTAATGCTCAAGAATTGCCCTCTGCTGTGCAGCAGCACTTCAGACTCAAGGGTGCTGCATCTTTACTGGTTCATAGAGGTGCCCATAATGGCTGACATTTCCTCTAGATTACCGGAGGGGTTTAAAGTCCGGCGATTGCAGTTGAACGATCGCGATCGCTTACTCCTCTACACAATGCCAAATCACCCTGGCCATTTATTGACGGCTATACCCATTAAAACAATATTCATTCTCTACAAAATTGGACATGGCATTACTCTTGCGCTCATTCCTGGCATTGTCCTTTATTTCGTGATAATTCTTTCGGTGGCCATTGGCAGTTTATCGATTAATTGGTTTGTGATTGGAATAAGTTGGCTTGCTCTGTTAGGGGTTTGTATATGGTTTTCCTTTACGCTTCGCGAGGATTGGCTTCAGTTTTGCTGGGTTGTTGAACAGCAAGGACGGTTTGTCGCTTATGGTGTATTACGTCCGTATGGGAATTACTCAGTTCTGGAATGGCTACAGGTACATCCAAAATGGGCACGAAAAGGGATCGGTTCAACATTGGTTAAAACTATGCTTACTCAATCTCCTAAGCCTGTCTATGTTAACAGCGCTGTGCGCGCCGTGCAATTTTATACGCGCCTGGGCTTTCACAAAATTCGTTTCAAAGAATTGTCGTCTGATGCCCAAAAACGTTTCAGCTTAAGAGGGGTTGCAACGTTACTGGTTTATAAGGAGATTCATCCTAGCCAATCGCAGTAGCGGTTATGCTGACTCAGCACTTGCCTGATCTAACAGTTGAATTGAGGCAGGGGAGAGGTGAATTTCCGCAGCTTTGATGACTGGGTACTTGCAGCGCCTGGTTGGTAGAGAAGAGATCTTAGACTCAGAAACCTGGGATATTTTGGCAGATGCGGCGATCGAAGTGTGGCGGCAGAGGAGTTGAATCTATTGGAAGATCGCACGTTTCGGGAGTGAGTATTGCAGAGATGACAAACGGGACGCCAGAGGATGCGGGCGATCGCGCTACACCGTTCTGCAACCCATCGTCTGCCCCTAGCTTAGGGTGTGTGTGCGAATGGTAGGGCAAGCAGAGGCTGACCCGCATCGTCTTAACTGTGTGTGTAGGAAGCGATCGCCCCCTTAAGCAAGCACAGCCTAGACCTTTCCCTGAGTGACATCCTCTCCCGCTAACCCTTACGGGTCTAGCGGGAGCTTCCCAATCTCGCGATTGAGCGTTACTGCTTCGCAGGCATCCCAACGGATAAGCCTCCACAGTCAGCCACGATGTGTCCTCACCGTGGTTTGAACAAGTACAAATCAGAGATTTATTATGTTCAACCTATTACGCACAAAGTTTTACCCAGGCCACGATTCAGACCTGGAACCCCCTACTTTGTTTTCAAGGTTCAGCGTTTTGGCAGTGCGAATGACCGCAACTCTGCCTGGAACAATTGTACCAAAAAGCTGGGTAACTGAGAGGGCATCGAACCCCCTCAGTTACCGCTCCTATACCCCTCACCGCCAGAACGCGATAGCGTTCTGGCGGGAGTACCTCGGAGAATTGAGATGGAAGTTGATCGCTGCCCCTGGTGTGATTGTCGATCGCCTTTGGTTGTGAATCTTCTCAGTGGGAGGGAACTAAGCCTGCCTCAGAACTGCTGTAGGTGATTGACGAACACATTGACCAACAGCGGCAGAGCCGATCGCCCCCAATCTGAACGAATCTGGCCGAATGCGATAAGATTTGCCCGAATGTGCATGACTTCGTTTGTGGCTCATGAACGTGGACGATCGCCACTTCATTACCCTACACAAAGCCTTGCAGACGATCGCGACGGGAGGCGTGTCAGAAGGATTCTTGTGTAATTACCCCGAAAGTTACACAAGAAGCGAAATCCCATGCTTTTTCTGGATTGGCATCTTATAGATCGAAAAAGCTACTCTAGCCATAGCCAGCTTCAACCTGCTCTCAAATGGCAAAGATATGAAGAACCAAACGAGCTACGGTACAGGCTTTGTTGCGGGTGGTGCGATCGCGGGTGCCAGCACTTCTCACACCATTGGTAACCTGGGACTGTTGGGAGCGTTTGGAGGCGTCTCAGTTGGAGCGGCTCCAGTTGTCGCTGCTGGTGCGATCGCAGGCAGTGCAGCCTACGGTGCAGTTAGAGCAATCCAGGAAGGTGATCCAGCGGCTATTGGCGCGGTGGGCATTGGCATGATTGGCGGCGGTGCTGCTTCTACCGCGCTTGGAGGAATGGGTTTAGCGGGGAGTTTTGGCGCAGTGGGCATTGGCATGGGCACAATGGTCACTGCTGGAGGGATTGTTGGCCTGGGCCTGTATGGTTTAGCCCGGATGCTGGATTCTGGAGCGCGAGAACCAGCATCACAGGTATTTGCCCGTATGGAAGACAAGATTGCATGGCAGGAAGCATATACCCAGGCATTGATTGAACTGACGTTTGCTGAGGACGAGCTTTTACATCGCCTCAAGCAATTGGATGTGGAGGATGAATTGCAGCGTCTGAGAGGGGAGGTTCAGAGACGTAACGCCCGCAAAGAAGGACAATTACCTGGCTCAGCATTTTTGCACACTCCAAATGTTCTGGATGTTGCTGTGAATATCTTGTCAGATCAAGTAGATAATCCCAGGGTTTGGTTCTGCGTTCACAACATTGCTCACCATGCCGTCAGGGTGAATGCAGTCGCCTGTACGCCCGATGGTCAGTCTGTCATATCCGGTAGCGACGATGGAGATGTTATTTTGTGGGATTTGAGAACGGGCAACCGCCTCTATACCTTTGTTGGGCAGACGATGCCTGTTCTGTCGATCGCAGTCAGTGCCGATGGCAACACCCTGGCCATTGGTGGTGCAGATCAAAAGGTTACACGATGGAATCTTGCCAGTAAATTCTTGTTGAATGCTCTTCGACAGCCTCACTTCCCATATAGCCATAGCAGAGCCGTTCGTACTGTTTGCTTCAGTGCAGATGGAAAGATTTTAGTGAGCGGTAGCGATGATCAGACGATTCGAGTGTGGGAATGTGACACTGGAGCATTGAAGCGGACATTGCGGGGACACACGGATGCTGTTCTTGCAGCAGCGGTCTTCTCTGACGGGAAAGCACTCGTCAGTGGTGGTGCAGATGGAACTGTTAGAATCTGGGATCTCACAAAGATGGCACCCCCTCGTATCCTGCTGGGTCATGCAGATCAAGTGACCAGCGTTTTAATCAGTCCAGGTGGAGAGACAATCATCAGCGGCAGCTTGGACCAGACCATCAAGTTCTGGGATTTTCGGACTGGTGAACTGTTGCTGACTCTCGACGGACATCAAGGGGCCGTCACATCGATCGCCATCAGCACTGATCGATTCACGTTAGCTAGCAGTAGTAGTGACGGTAGTATCCGGCTCTGGAAAGTTGGGCGCGATCGCCAGAAGCAGGTACAGGTTACGCCAATGCAGACCCTACCTGGTTATGGGCCTATTGCATTTAGCCCGGATGGGCGATCGCTCGTCTGTACAGTTAGTAAAGGTTCGATGCGGGTTTGGAGACTTCAGGATTAATCCAAATTCGTTCTCGATCGCCACCAGCGCCAATTGATTTTCCTGGAACCCGACCTGAATCAGGTTGCCAAAAGAATGGCGTATTCAGAAAAGTTCTGGGAACCTTGCGAAGGTTAGGGTGAGGTTTTTCCCAGAACTATAGGGGAAGAGGGTTCTTGTAGACCAGTACTGAGGGCTTGGTTAGAAGTGATTTTAGAGTTTGTAGATGCTCCCGAAGGAGGGAGCGATGCACCGCTGACAGCGAGATGAGTTCGACTGGGGATGGTAATGATTTCGGCTGTTAGCGAGGGGGGCGATCGGACAGATTGCCTGGGAGTGAAAGGGCGATCGCCCTCCCTCTCCAGCAAATATCAGGCTTGTGGTTGGGGGCGAGGGAACAGTCGAACCTTTCTGTGAAGAAATGATTCATCTTCACCAATCACCCTCTTGTCCTATTTAGAATCTGACCAGTACTAGTCAGCTACTCTTCATGACTGCCTCACCTCCTCCCAACCACTCTCCCCTGGATCGCTACCCGACCTGGAAGCTAGAGGATGCGAAGGCTCGCTTCAGTGAAGTGGTGCGTTTGGCGCGAGAACAAGCGCCTCAGCGCATTACTGTGCGGGGAGAGGATGCCGTCGTCATTATGTCTGCTCAAGAATTTGCCAAGCTCCTGCCGCTACTTGAACAACCGAGTCTCCATACTCTGCTGTCCCAGTCTCCACTCAGCCGATTGGACTTTGAGCAATCGGCTGGAAACCAATTCCCAGTTCGAGATGTTGAGCTATGAAAGGCTGGTTGCTCGACACCAATATCATTTCCGAACTCCGCAAAACCAACTGTCACCCTGCTGTCAAACAATGGTCTGACAGCCAACCACCACAGTCGTTTTTCCTCAGCACTGTGACCCTTGCTGAAATTCGCTTTGGGCTTGAACGAACCCAAGATGCAGAGTTTCAGCAGGAACTGACCCAATGGTTAGACAACACATTGCGCCCCTGGTTTGGCGATCGCATCCTGGCCGTTGACGAGGATGTGATACTGACCTGGCGGAAGATGGTTGAGCAGGGACGTAAACAGGGGTATACCTTCAGTCAGCCGGATCTCTTTATTGCAGCGACAGCAGCGGTGCATGATCTTTGTGTTGTTACTCGCAATGTCACGGATTTTGAGAAGTCAGAAATTACTGTCTATAATGGGCGCATCTATTGGTTGGGGGAGTGAGTGGCAGCGATTAGCGAGAATAGAGGTAGGCAACAAAAAAGGGCAAACCTCAAAGGTCTGCCCCCACAACAAAAAACTACCTCTATGATAACCCCTGATG
>JBIKWV010000328.1:0-5631 GCA_044356135.1 Elainellaceae cyanobacterium | reverse complement strand
TGAGGACACGATGGTATCTCTGGAAGTGTTTGGACCGCTCCAAACCCATCACTCGTAAGATCGCGCTGACCGTCCGTTTGCCAGGGGCGAGAATCGCTCCCACGAGCAGCACTAGGGCAGATGACCACACCCGCTTGGAAAACAGCGACGCAAACGTTACGATCAGGGGTACAAATTCTTTCGGTAGCATGCTCATCAGGATTTTTTCAACAATGCTTTCCTGATCTTGCTACTTTTCCTCATGCCTCAGATGGATAAAGTCCAGCTAAGTAGATCGAGCCACCAAAATGCGATGCGGCACAGTGTTTTTTGAGTTTCGCAGGTGGTCGGGCACACCATCCTTCAGCGCTCCAATTAGTACAGCGATCTCTTTGCGGTACTGGGGGCAAAAATCGCGCAGCAGTCCTCCACAGCGTTGGGGATTGTCACAAATATCCTGGCCGTATTGGGTGACAATTTCGCATAGCATTTGCCGAGGTAGCTCGTTCATAGATCGTTGCCTGCTTTTAAGCATCTGAGATAAGCGCCAATTTGTGACTTATCGCTGCACCTTTTGATAAGCGAAAGCTCGCTTCGGAAAGCACTACACGCGAATCTCACCCTCTGTTCGGCCAAAGTTGATTCGAGTACCAATTGTAAGCTTGATGCTTTTTCCAGGTTCAATGTCTTTTGTTGTACCATCAGGAGTTACGGCAACCCACTTTTCCTTAGAAAGATTCTTCAGCCCCCAAATTTGTGGTTCATTCGGGTTTTGCACGATAGTTGCAATAGGTTTGGAGAAGTCGTAGAGCATTTGATCATTGACGTGATGTGGAAAGAGTTGAGTGTCATAGTTCAGCATAATCACATTCCGATTGACCCGAATTCGAGGGGGTAGAGGAACCTCCTGCTCACAGGCCCAGCAAGGGGACAATTGACCACCACGGGCTTTTATAACGTCTGAGTCATAGAAATTCTCTGCACCACAGTGGGGGCAATAGATAATTGAGTCACGTAAACGAATCATCATAAGTCGCCACTCCAACTCCTGCACTCGACCGTTGTTTGGATCTCGAATACCCTGAGTAAACGCTTTGATGAAAAGGTCTTTTAGAAATTGAGGATAAATTTGCCAAAAGTCGATCGCATTCTGCTGATACCCTGGAACAGGACGGTTTGATTCATCGTCAGGATCAAAAATAAAGACAGCATCAGTTCCATACAGCTTTGTCATTGCGGGCAAATCAAAGCAGCGGATCTCTGTTTCCTTCTTGCCCTCCAGCGGATGATGGATGACAAACATATAAAATAGCAGGACTGCTAAAGAAAAAAGGTCTGTCTTGGTGCTTGGTTTGGCTTCACCCCGAACAATCTCTGGAGCCATAAAACGGGGGGTGCCTCGAACACCAGTTCTGCCTTCATGATCAATATCAACGTTATCGTTATCACAGATTAAGATATGTCCTGTATCGGGGTCAAAGAAGACATTGCCAAAAGAAATATCCCGATAGCATAATCCCCGCGCGTGGAGTTGATAGAAACTATCTGCCAATTCAAAACCTGCCGTTGCTAGCGATCGAAAGGTGGGTTCTATTCGTCGCCGCATCAAATCGTGCAAACTCTTATAATTCGATTCCCGCAGGGGCATAACATAGCCAAAACCTTCTACACCGGATGATGATGCTAGTTCAATAGGCCATAGGAATTGTTCGCTGGGCTTTCCATTTCTAATAGCAACCTCTAACCGATCTTCAATTTCAGGATCAAGCTTTAAATAATGAGGGAAGTACCATTTCAGAGCAACGGGCTGCCCTTTTAAGCTAGCGCGATAGACTTCCCCCTGTCCACCACTCCCCAGAAATTCTTCAACCTGACAGGGAATACCCGAAGATTTCGTATATACAGTTTGATGACTCTTAAAAATTTCACTCATACTAAATACTCCTCAGATTTTCAACGAAAGATCGAACGGTTTTGAGCTGCTACGGGGTGCTATCACATGTGAGAGACAGTCGGTAAACGTCGGATTCTGGCGTTGCAACATCAATCCGCATCGGCAATGTCCTTTCTCCGAGCGTAAAAGAATCTTCTCCTGCCCATATGTGATCTTTGTCGGGAGTTTCAGCGTAGTAATAGTAGATAGGACTGGTTACCTGAATCCTTTTACCATCTGAAGCAAGGTAGGCACTTTCATTAGCGCTGAATTCCCACCAACCAGAGGATTCCCAGGATTCTGATCTGTTGCGGTATCTCAACGCAAATTCAATTGATTGGGAGCATTTATTGTGAAGAAAAAATTCCCTTGGAGCTGCGCCAATACTCTCTGTGACTGCTGTTTCTAAGCGGTCTTTCTGCTGCTCCAACGAATCCTTCTCCTGCTTCAACGAATCTACCTGCTGCTCCAACGAATCCTTCTCCTGCTTCAACGAATTTACCTCCGCTTTAGCAGAAGCTATTTGCTCGTTCGCGGCACCTGCTCGCTGTCTGGCTTCATTGAGCTGCTGCTCCAGCGACTCTACCTGCTCGTTATTCGCCGACGCTCGCTGTCTGGTCTCAAATAGCAGAAGTCCCGTAATGAGTGCAGTGCCTAGCAGCACAATACCAAGCACGTAGGTTAGGGCAGAAGGGCCAGAGTGGACGAGTTTGACAGGGTCAGGATCGGGAGGATGGAGAGGGGCAGGACCAGGAACCGCTTCGACAGATACATCTGTCGAATTGATAGAGTTGGGTTCGCTATCAGGAACAATTGGCTCTATAGTGACTCTTTCAGAAGATGGGTTGGCGGCTGGTGCTCGCTTCAGAGCGATCGCCCAAGACTCCACCACCCATTTTGCCACTTCTTCCGTCAGCAGCAGGTTCTCCTGCAATCGTTTCACCAGTCGCCCCTGAACGACCTCCTGGGGAACGCTGTGAGACGAGCGTAGATCGGTCGTAATGCCCTCCTCTAAAGCATCAACCAAAACCTTAATTTCCCCGCGATACTGGCCACAGAAGTCTCGTAGCAGCCCTTCGCAACGCCGGGGGGCATCGCACAAATCGGCTCCGTACTTATCAATTAAGTCGCATAGGGTGCGACGGACAACAGCATTCATTGCCTGATCTCTCCCTCAACCGCGCCAAAATGGATTCGTGTTCCGGGAGTCAGCTTTATCGTGCGGCCAGGATCAATGCGCTTCTGCTCTCCGGTGGCAAGCGTTGCAGACCAGGCTTGATGGGAGGTGTTTTTGAGTCCCAGCGTGGTCGGCTCTTGAGGGTGACGAGTCACCTCTGCCACCACCCCAGACGTTTGAGATTCCAGACCCGGAATCTCTTGAGATCGAAGCTGAGTACCAACCTGTAGGGGAAAAACCTGACGCTTGAAATAGAGTGAGAGAGAAACCTGGGGCGGGGTGAAAACGTTGGTCACATCTTCCGCTTGAAACACTGCTCGGTGAGACTGCGCAGCTCTCACGGTCACCATTAATTTGCCAACCGTCTGCCTATCACCATCCGACACTCTGCGAGTTACCTGAGCCAGAACGTCTTCGCACAGCAGTTGCCCCTGATGCAGCCAATAGCGAAAGGCTACGGGCGCAGTGTTGGCGGCATAAACCGTTGCAAGATTGGAATCACTACCGATACTGATCGGTGTTGCACCCAGGCTAATGGTGCGGATCTCCTTTGGCGCGTACTGGATCTCTAGCCAGGCTTCTCGAACCAGTGTCTCTGTCAGGGTAAAGAGAAACCCCAGGAAAACTCCCTTTAAAGAATCACCAACTGCCACGCTGACGCCTCCCTCTATGCCGATCGTATTGACACCCAGCATGGCGATCGCTCCGAGCACACCTGCCATTCCTCCTGCAATCAGCGCTGACCGTCGGGGAAGGTTGGGGATCACAGGTGCGATCAGTAAACCAATTAGAAGTCCTTCAAACCCCCATGCAATGATCAACGAAAGGGCATTTGGGAAATTGTCCAATACACGCCGGACAATGATCAGAATGCCACCACCTGCAAAGCCAGCGATGACGCTCAAGCCTGCAATCTTCGCCAGTTCCTTCCCACGTAATTGAATACGCTGCAGATACCAGCTTTGAGAGAGAAGAAACGCAATGCTAATACCCAAAACAATAAAGGTATCCCACACGCCAACCCGCCACAGGCTATCGGCAAAGCCCGTGCTGTTTGTGCCGATGGGAAACCCCAGCAGAGAGCCAACAAACGCACCAATGCCGCCAAGAACTGTAAAGACTAAAACTTTAAGAACAGAATCGCTCATTACAGTCAGACTCCCTGAATGATTGGCACCCGTGAAATATTATTTTTTTACTACCAAAGTACCTGCCAGGATATCGTGCAGCGCTTGCTTCTTCTCCGTAAAAGCCGCCATGATATAACCAATCATTAAAATCAAAGTTGAAAGGAACTTGCCAAAATGCCGCCCACTGGCTTTGCCAAACGTGATGCGCTTACCGTCCATATCGGTAACAGCAATTCCCACTGCCTGCTTACCTAGTGTCCCCTGTTTCGGTGAGCTTTCTTGCAAAGCGTCGTACAGCCAACCAATCACAATTCCAAGGATTAACCCCAGAGATTCAGCGAAACTTTGAGTGTCTTCATTAACTTCTCCTAATACTGCGTACAGGAAACTTACAACAATAAAGACAACGATGAAAGAAATAATATACAGAATGATACTGTCAATCATGTTGGCTACGAACCGTATCCAGAATCCCGCGAACCGAAGCGTTTGTTGATTTCCCGCAGGAGTCGGTGTCGAAGGAGGAACCGGAGGGCTGAGCGGTGAAGCAACCGGAGGCGAAATCGAGATATTTTCTTTGCGGTAATGGTCAGCAACAGCAGGAGGTCGCTCGCCTTGCCTCTGGTCAACGGTTGGTTTGGTTGGCTGAGCAGCAGGCTGATCCACCCTATTAGAGTTTATAGTTGACGAATTGACCGGGGATGCTTTGCCAGGATCAATGGTCTCCAGATCCGATTCCGAAATCACCCTGAGCGCCAATGCCCAGGATTCCACAGACCACCGAGCCGCCTGCTCATCCAGCCCCTGCTCATCGTGCAGCCGCTTGATCAGGCGGGGAATTAGTACCGCGACGGGCACTGAAGTCTGTGAGGATTGAAGATCCGCAAGAATACGCTCCTGCAATGCAGCCATCAAAACATTGATTTCTTTTCGGTATTGCCCACATCGATCCATCAAAAATCCTCTGAGCCGCGACGGCTCATCGCACAGGGAAGATCCCTCACTTCGAAGAATCTCAATCAACTTTTGTCTGGGTAGATTGTTCATCCGAATCGCTCTTCACAGGACGTTGACAAACTCAGAATAGACTCTACATCAGCTCCGGCAAACCAAACCCAATCAGGGTAAACCCGGTGGATGGTACTGTGTCGCAAAGTTTTGATGGCGAGTAGGTGAAAGCTGACGAGCTTTGAGAATCGCGGCCATGAGGAATGCATAGGAGACGACTCCCACAAAGATTCCCAGCAGCCCACCACCGACGGTGTTCCACAGAGCATGGAGGAGTGAAGAGGTAAGCCACCCAATTGCGAGGATTGTCCACCGCTTCGATCGCTTCATCACACTCAGCCCAATGAAATAGCCGAAGTATCCGCTGTAGGACATATGTCCGGCGATCGACCCGATGATCCGGG
>JBIKWV010000327.1:0-5648 GCA_044356135.1 Elainellaceae cyanobacterium | reverse complement strand
GTTATGCTCATAGCCATAAATTCTATTAGAAACAACGACATCACCCAGAGCAACATCTTTAATGCCTGCTGCTACTCCAACAAAGAGAACAACGTGGGGTTTGAAGTTGGCGATTACTCGTACTACTTCCGCCGCCGAATTGGTAGTGCCCATACTCAGTTCGGCAATACCAACTTCCCACTCCCGTCCGTTGGCAGCAAACCTCCCTCGTTCGTAGATCGTTTTCTGGGAATTTATTTCCTCCCGGAGATCCGTCAGATGAGTCCGAACTGCCAAATATTCAATGGGCAGGGCCGTCAAGATTACTGCTCGAAGGATTTCTTGAGGCATTGCTGGCACTCAAACGTCAGTAGTAGATGAGCCAGACGATGGTTCGAGCAGTTGCCTACTAAGCCCCCTGGCTCTGTTTGCTTTCCCCTCTTTTGTCATCCTGGTTGAGAGATATTGTTGCACAACTCTCGTCAACTCTCGTTCCAGGCGTGTCGCCTGGAAACGAGGAAAAAAGAGAAAAGTGAAATTAAAGTCTTCGGTTCTCACAGACAACTCGGAAACCGAAAAAGTTTGTGTGGAGGCTGGGGACGTAGGGGTTGCGACACGCGGAACGGCAATCCCTCGGAAAGGAGTCCCAAGAACCGCCGCGTCTAACTCGTGCCGACTTATCATCTTCCGTCAACCAGGCAGAGCCATCCCCAGGTGCCCCCTCATAATTGCTATGCCAGTGATCCAGACACCATTCCCACACGTTGCCATGCAGGTCGTACAGGCCAAAGGCATTTGGTGGAAATTGCCCTACGGGTGTCCTCCCCCCCCGCCCCTTTCCTTTTGGTTCATTCCGAAAAACAGTGCCGTTATAATTTGCCAGATCCGTTGTGATAGTTTCTCCAAAATAAAAGGGGGTCGTCGTATCCCCACGACAGGCATATTCCCATTCAGCCTCCGTCGGCAGTCGATAAGTACGTCCGGTCTGGGCAGATAACCGCGCACAAAATTCCACCGCCTTGTACCACGACACCCGCTGAACCGGGCGATTCTCCCCTTTAAACTCTGAGGGGTCCGGCTCCAGGTCTGCCTTTGCCTTTAGGTCGGTGCGGGTGGCAATGGCCCGCCACTGGGCCTGCGTTACAGGGTGCTGGCTGATAAAAAAGGGGGATACCTTCACCGTGTGTTGAGGGCCTTCATTCTCATATCGACCTGATTCATCCTTCGGTGACCCCATCAGAAACTCGCCACTGGGGATGGCAACCAGCCTCAAGGGGGGCACCCCATCCCCCAGGGGTTCCTCAAAATAGAAGGAGCGATGCGCTTCCGTGGCGATGACCTCTCCTCGGTCATTGACCCTCACCGTCTCAAATTCAAACGGGATCAGTTCACCCTCGATCTGTGGGTCTTCTTCCACTCCAAAGGCAACGGTTGCCACCTCAAAATCAATCCAGCTCACCGTGAAGCCTGAGTTTTTGAGTTGGGCTGCGACCGAGGCCGTTTCATCGATCGGCTCCCCTTCGGCCACCCGATCGGCCCATTCCAGCAGCACTGGCTGATAGCCGCGATCGGCCAGCAGATCGCCATAGCTCTCCACCAGAGAGGCCAGCCGAAATCGCTCCGTCGGGTCTTTCGATTGCAGCGCCAGTTGCTCTAATGTCTGACGAATTTCTTCATAAGCTTTCCCCGGCTGCAAGCAGGCCAGCGCCGTCCAGCGAGGCTTTTCTCCCAGCAGCAGGGCGCGATGATCCGGGGTAGCACCCGTCAACTGGTGGCGCAGATAGGCCACCATAAATGTTTCCACCACCTGAATCCGGCTTTCCCCAAACTGGTCTCGCAGGTAGCGCAGCAGGTAGCGACGGGTGGCCGCCTCCATCTCGTACAGGTCATGCCCGACAGGAACACACAGCCCCGAAAGCAAGACATCCGCCGCCGCATACCACGGGCAGTCTGGCAAAAAGGACTCCCGCAGACAGTACACCACGTCCGTCGTCAGGGTGAGAGGAAACGCCGCATGGGCTGCCAGGTTGGTCGCCTGCCGCCCGTAGCGCCGCTCAAACGCCCTCACCCTGAGTTCGGTGGGGTCTTGAGAAAACCTTTGTCGTCGTTCTGAGGTCACCATCCTGCTATCTCCTTAGATCGGCGTCCGCAGAAATAATCGGTCATCGGTGACGGGCCGCTTTGCCAGAGCCAGCACTTCAGAGACATTCAGATGCGTCATCCTGCCATCCAGCCAGTAGGCCACCTCTGCTGCCAGGGTGCCTTCCCAGCGGTGGGGCGGCAATGGATTGAGCCAAATCAGCGATCGCACACAGGGGCTTAACCGGGTTAAAAAGGTCATGAGTCCCCTGCGGTGATCCTCCAGTGGGTTGGTCTGAGTTGCGCCCGCATCTCCCCAAATTAGAACAATCGTGCGGCGGGGATGCATTTTTGCCAGCACCTGATCCAGGGCGATCGCCTGGGTCGGCTTCTGCCAATCATACAGGTACTCATCGGGATAGGTCGTAAACCGATACAGGGTGGCCGGGGTGATTCGCTGAGTGGCGATCGCATTGACCAGGGGTTGGAGTGCGGGACGAAACGGCAGCATCACATTGCCATCATCCACCAGCACGATCAGTTCCACTCGCTTGCTTCTGACAGGCCGCATCACCACATCGCTAAAATAGCCCTCCTGACAAATGCGCCGGATGGTGGCATCCAGATCCAGTTCATCCCGAATGCCTTCCCGCAGGGGACGGCGCAGGAGTTGCCAGCTATCCATCACGGTTCGCTGGGGCAAGGGCATCTGGCTGGGTGTTAGCGATAAGCCTGTTAAGTCTTTCGCATTAACCTCCGGTAATCCCGCAAGCCCCATTTGAACCGCGACGGGTACTTTTGCTTCCGCCGCTGCTGGCTGGGCAACAGGCTGTTTGCGAGGGGGGACTCTCGGCCACTGCCGGGTTGGTTCCAGCGGCTGCGGCCCAATGATTTTGGGTTCGGTTTTCTCCTTCTGGGGCTGCTGCGCCTGAATGTCCTGACGTTTCTGGCGAACGTACTGGTCAAAGATGCGATCGAACACCTGGGCATCGTAGTTGCGGTTGGGTTTTACCCACAGCACCCGACACACCTGGCGCAGATCCTCCCAGTCTTTACCGTTCCAGTTTTCCACTCCGAATCCCTGGCTGAGGGCCTGTCGCAGCAGGTCATACTGCTCCGGCGACAGCTTCATACCCGCCTGCTGCAACGATTGGAAAAGATCTAGAAAGGGAAACGCTAGGTCAGCCACTACCCCTCCTTAAACCTGGAAACATAAAGTTCCTGGTCAGACCGGGTTTTGATCAACGTCCCCAGCAATGGCAACTCTTTCGCCAGATTCTCCAACTCAGCAACGGCTTCTTCGACTGGTTTACTCTCCTGAATTAATGCCGTCAGAAACTCCAATAACTCGCTCGTTCCTGGAGGACGACTACCTGGTTGCTTTTCTAGCTGTCCATGAATCTGTTCAAACTTCTTGAGAGCCAAATCTACAATCTTCTTTTTCTGGGCGACCCGTTGTCCAAACCGGGCTGCAATGATCCTTTTCAAAGTCTCTTCGCCAGGAAAAGGAACGTAGTAGTACAGACAGCGCCGCAGGAATGGTTCTGGTAGCGGCTTTTCTCGATTACTGGTAATCAGAATGATGGGCTTTTGGTGGTCTTCTGGCGGCCCGATCGGTTTACCTGTTTCAGAAACGGTGAAACGTAGTTCGTCCAGCTCCAACAACAGGTCATTCGGAAAGTCACTGTCTGCCTTGTCCACTTCGTCAATCAGGACGACAGGTCGGTAGGTCTGTTCTTGCAGCGCTTTTCCTAACGCCCCAAACTCAAGGTACTTTGTCTTGTCGGCCAGACGATCCGCCAGATCTTGAGTCTCTGTCTTTCCCAGATAGCGCTCCAGTCGATCAGGATCAGAGCCGATGAGCTGGGCATCTCGCAGCCGTCCTACCGCGTCAAAAGTATAGAGTCCATCCTGGGCGCGGCTGGTAGACGTAATGTTCCAGATGTAGAAGTTCCACCAGTCCTTTGGTTGTTTTGCCCCCTTCGGCTTCTTTGGATCAACAGGCTGAGTGCCCCAATTTTTGCAGGCCAGCTCGTAGGCGAGAGCCGCTGCAATCCGGGTTTTGCCACAGCCCGGTTCTCCTTCCAGCAGCAGGGGGCGTTGTAGCACGATCGCCAGGTTGAGCGCCTTCTTCAATCCCGGTTCAGGCAAGTAGGGAAAATATACTCGTCCCTGCCCATCTTGATGCCCATCGGCAGGAGGCTGATATTGGTGATCTCCCGTATAGATGTAGTCTACTTCAGCCTGGTTCGTCATCCTGCCAGCCTCCACTCCGCTTCGATGTCTGCAATGCCGTTTTCCAACTTGAAGGTGTAGCAAATCTGTTCGATCGCATCAACCGGGTCAGAACCCCACTCCAGGATTTCATCTCGAATCAAGGTTTGAAGCTCTTCTTCTGACATCAACTGGCTCAATACGGGGAACACCTGATTGCTCTCTATCCAATCAGCAATATGGTCTGGGGTAATTTCTGTGAGGGGATCTAATCGTATGGGGATACTTACATCTGATCCTAACGGCACATTGGTCGCCGTTTGTTCATGCCCTTCTGCCAGGAATAGGATAATCCGCGATCGCATGGGTTGTGTCTCTAATGCTCCTACCACCTCCACCAGAGGGTTCCAAAGTTCTGTTAATACTTGCTTCTGTAGGGCTTGCGATCGTGCCATCCCTGACCATCCGTACATTGCGATAATAATCGGCTTTGTCTGATAAATCTCAACCAGTGCATGAATGGCATCCGCTGGAGCCGGGGAACACTGGAGTTTGCGGGACAGATCCAGCCATAATTCACCAAAGTCGCGGTTTCTCCACATCGGATGGGTTGGAATGACAAAGGGAAATACTCTGGCATTGGCAACATTAGGAATCTGGTTGACCAATCGCTTGACCAACCAATGCTGAATCCGCGTATCCTTCGCCTGCACGACGAAAGCGGCTGCTCGTCGAGATCGAGTTGTATTTGTTTTGAAAGTTTGGCACTGAGGCTCACAATCCAGCGTCCAGAGGCATTCAGTCACCTGATTTGCCGGGGATTTGCCCCGTCCTTGAATCGTTGGTGCATCGATTTGAATGCCATTTGACTGAATCACACCAGATCCCTGGAGTTCATCAAGATTGGGGCGTGCGGTGGTTGTATAGTCTACCAGCATGAAATCCCCCAGGTTGCCATCCGATCGCCCTTGAGGCATTTGATCAAGCCCAAGACGCACGGTATATTCGGCGATCTCGGCCATAAGATAACTTTTCAGATTACTCAGCATGACCGCGTTCTGTCCCAGAGTCGCCTCCCCCGCCAAACCTTTAAGCACAAAGTGGCAAAAAATGCTGTGCTTCAAGCCTGAGGATTCCAACGCTTCCTGATCTTCAGTGCTGGCGCTGATGACCTCAAAGCCACTGGCTAGTTCACTGACTTTACGCAAGAATTCAGCAGAGTCCGTCTCTCCCCTCCCCTGGCCGATAAAACAGGCATCCAGCAGCATCACTTTTTGCTGCGCCTTGCTGGCTCGAATTGCAGGCTCCAGGTCATCCAGAATCGAAATTGCTGAGCTGGCCAGTTCCCGCTTACGAGTATCAGCAGCAATGAGCAT
>JBIKWV010000326.1:0-5651 GCA_044356135.1 Elainellaceae cyanobacterium | reverse complement strand
TAGCCGCCCGTGGTGTGGACGACACCCTTCGGTTTGCCCGTGCTGCCAGAGGTGTAGAGAATGAACAGCATGTCTTCGCTGTCCATCGGCTCTGCGGGACAGTCAGCAGAAACACCCTTTTGCAGGGCGTGCCACCAGTGATCGCGCCCCGGCTCCATGTGAACCTGCTGTTTGGTGCGCTCTACCACCAGCACGTTCTCAACGGTCGGAGTGGCACCATCTGCCAGTGCCCGATCCACCTGATCCTTCAATGGTACGATCGCATCCTTGCGCCATCCCCCATCTGCAGTCACCACCAGTCTGGCGTTGCCATCGTTGAGGCGATCGCGCAACGCCTCGGCACTGAACCCACCAAATACAACAGTATGGGCTGCACCGATGCGGGCACAGGCCAACATGGCGATCGCCGCCTCTGGGATCATCGGCATATAGATGCCTACCACATCCCCTTTCTTCACGCCCAGTTGCTTCAGCACATTGGCAAACTGGCAGACTTCGCGGTGCAGTTGGGCGTAGGTGAGGGTGCGGGAGTCGCCCGGTTCTCCTTCCCAGATCAGGGCGGCTTTGTTGCGACGCCAGGTGGTTAAGTGGCGATCGATGCAGTTGTAAGAAATATTGATCTTGCCGCCAACAAACCATTTGGCAAAGGGCGGCTGCCAATCCAGCACTGTGTGCCATTTCTCGAACCAGTGCAGCTCTTTTTGTGCCAGCTCCGCCCAGAACTTCTCCGGGTCTGCTTTAGCCCGTTCATAGAGCTGCTCGTATTCCTCAAAGCTCTTGATGTGCGCCTGCTGTGAGAAGGCAGCGGGAGGGGGAAACAGCCGCTTTTCCTGAAGGATAGATTCGATCGTGGGTGCTGTCATAACCGTAATTCGATAAGGGTTCAAGAACGGCAGAAAACCCGCCTACCGCAAACGCGGAGCGGTATCTGAAGCGGTGTTTATAGCTACTTTTAAAACCATACGGTTTTCCGCCGGGGTTTGGAGGAACGTAAATATTCTTTAACGCTCCCCTGTGGGTACCGCTTACCTATTTGGAATTGGCGGGAAGTGTGGCCTTCAGAGCCGCGTTTCCCGCCATCATCATTTCGCCTTAAGGGACAATCCCTGCTTACAGCGCTTTGCGCTGAGACAGAACAAAAGTTGTTGAGAACCGTGCTTGCAAAGCGCTGTATCAGAGGAATCGAAATTTCAAGTTTCTGTGAACCTGTGTAGATTTGCGGAAACTACCCCCGTTTGGGTGAATGTTTCTACCAACAGCCCAGTAGTAAGCGACTCGCTGAAAACAGACCCCCCCGCTCGTATTTGCTTTGGCGATCGCGCATTACCGCCCACTGGGTGCCCCTACCACTCACCTAACAAAGGACATTCCCCCTATGGCAATCTGGACTCCCCCCGCCCTGGAAAACATCAAAGGATTGCAGCTAACCCAGGAAGAGAAAGATATCTTCTACAGGAACATGCCCCTGCCCCAAAATGGAAAATTCATCGCGGACGCGGTGTTTGAAGGGGGCGGCGTTCGGGGGACGGCTTTTCTGGGGGCGCTCCGCTGCTTCGATGAAGTGGGGATTCAGTGGCGCAAAGTTGCGGGAACTTCCGCTGGCTCGATCACCGCAGCGCTGATTGCCTCTGGACTGAGCATCAACCAGATTGAGAAAGCCGTTGGCGATCTGGACTACGAAAAGCGGATTCTCAGCCAGAAGAGCAGTCGTCTGATCATGAACGGTTCTCCCGCAGACGATCTGCACAATCCCCAGTGGATGCTGATGAATCTGCTGGCTACCCGTGAGCAAGGGCAGTATTCGACAGAACCCTTCAGAGCATGGCTGCAAGAAGTGTTCGGCAAGAATTTCACTACCTTCGCCGATGTACAGAAAGTCGGTGAGGCCACCAACCTGCTGGGACGAGAACTGAAGGTCGTAGCCTCTGACATCAGCCGGGGGGAAATGGTGGTACTGCCCGACGACCTGGAGAAGCTCTACGGCCAGAAGCCTGAAAAGATGTCCGTTGCTGAAGCAGTTCGCCTGTCCATGAGCATTCCCCTGTTCTTTGAACCGGGCAAACTGGGCAACAGCACGATTGTCGATGGCGGTATCCTCAGCAACTTCCCCCTGTGGATCTTTGATGTCAACCAGGACCCCGACCAACCCTTCCGCGTGCCCACCTGTCCTACCTTTGGCTTCCGCCTGATTAATGCGGGTCGTAGCAATCCCCAGAAGATCGACAGCGCGATCGGGGTGTTGACCGGAATGCTGAACACGATGATGGTGGCAAGCGATCGCCGCCACATTCGGCAGCAGGGACAGGGACGTGTCATTGAGATTCCGATTCGACCCGATATCACCGCCACCAAGTTCAACCTCAGCAACGCTGACAAAGACGTGATGTATCTGGCTGGCTATAGTGCTGCCAAGCGATTCATTAAGAGCTGGAGCTGGAGCGATCACCTGAAACTGCGGGGCTTCAGGCTGGATGATAAGGGAGATGTGGTCGGTGTAGTTAGCTCAGCACCGCAGAAGATAGCTGCTTAAATCAAGCTTCGGAATCTCCTGGAGTTTTAACTACTTTTCCTGCAGTGCCGCGAAACACTCTCTAAGAGAGTGTTTCGCGGCATGTTTTAGGTTTCGCGTTGATTTCTCCTAAACACTGACGGCATCAGCGTTTAGGAGATTTCTGCCAAAGAAGATACCCGTTGTGTGGGCGGTTCCCCCCGCGTCGCGGGGGGAACCGTCCACACAACACAGGTCATTTCATTGCTGGAAATCTCCTCCTAAGAAACACACGCTGAAATGGTGGGTTGGGCAACGAGATCAAAGCCAAGAGATTGAGCCTTCTTCTTGAGGTTTTTGAGCACTCGTTCCTGGTGCTGCTGCTCGTAGGTATTCATGCCTGGATCAACGTAGGTGCCCCCGGATGTCCAGAGCTGGTAGAAGATGCGCGCGAGTTTATGAGCGGTTGCAGTGATGGCTTTGGGCGCACCCAGACGTGCTTGCATCCGACGGTAGAAGGCACCGAGTGCGGAATGAGAGCGAACGAGGGTTTGAGCTGCCATGCGCAGAGCGGTCGCAACGCGATTGGCAACGGGGCGAGTCCTGGAGCTTTTCCGCTTCCCCCCCGTGATGCGGCTGCCTGGGCACAACCCTAACCAGGAAGCAAAATGCTTGGCAGAGGGGAAGCGGGATGGGTCTAACCCCAGTTCGGAGATTAGGGTCAGTACGGTTAAGACCCCAAAGCCGGCAATTTGGGTGAAGTCCACTCCGCTGATACGGTACAAATGGGTGCGTAAGTCAAACTTGGGAGCATTGCCAGGTTGCTTTTTACCCCGTCGCTTGGGTGGGGGCAAAGGCGATTGCTCGACATCCACCCGGTCTGAGAATTGGTTGAGGCACTGCTCAATTTGAACATCACAGGCAGCAATCTGAGCCTGAAATAGGTCATACAGTTGCAGTTCTTGAGCCAGAATAAACACCAGTTCAGCCCGGTAGTCCCCCTGGAGCGCGGCCACAATCTCCTCGGTACTTGCGTGAATACGGAAATCCTTGAGCGCTGCCAATTTATCCAGGTCTCGTTCCCCGGCAATGATGGCTCGAATGATGGCAAGCCCGGTGGTGCCACTGATGTCGCTGATCACCCGGTGCAGTTGCACATTCATCTGGGTCAATGCTTTTTGCATCCGTTGAATATGGCTACTGGCGCTCTTAATCAGAGTATCCCGTTGGCGCATGTAACTGCGCAGAACGCACACCTGATCATCGGGGCGGAAAGACCCCGCCAGTAAGCCATAACTGTGTAACTGTTGCAACCATTGACAGTCGAGCACATCACTTTTGCGACCGGGGACGGTTTGAACGTGACGAGCATTCACCAGTTTGACTTCAAACCCCTGCGTTTCCAGGATTTGGAAGACAGCCATCCAATAAACTCCCGTTGCTTCCATCGCCACCGTTTTGACCCCACACTCGTGCAACCACTCAGCCATCTCGTAGAGATTAGCGGTAAAACAGCCAAAGCGACGAACACTTGGAGTGGCACGGTCTGCTGGAACACTTACCCAGTGGTCATCCGCACCCAGATCGATCCCCGCTGCATCAGGGTTAATGACAGGTAGCTCGCGCTTAGCTTCACTCATTTCTCTCCTCCAATGGCTAACTCACAACGCTGCTCTGACCCAGATGGCGCTGTCAATGCAGTCTCCTAAACGGGATAGTGGGATTCACTTCACCAATGTCTTAACCACGACCATCCAGAACCAGGCTCACATACGGGCGCAATGGCACCAGTGATAAATCGGTCTTTGCTGTCAGAGCATTGACTCGAATCTATACCAGATGGGCAACCTTCATCTTTGTGTTTCTTCCATGCTGAACGAACGGTACGCCGTTCCTTAAAGGCTCACATGAAAATCTGTACTTTGTCTGAGGGCGGAGCGCTACACCATTGACAAAACAAAAAACTAACTCTCAACCCGATAGCCCAAATCTGCCAGTCGGGTGCGCGACTGTCGCCACTGGGGCTGTACTTTCACAAACAATTCCAGATATACCTTGCCCATTAAGAGCTTCTGGATCTGCTGGCGGGCTGCTGTTCCGATCGCCTTCAGCATACTGCCACCCTTGCCAATGAGAATACCTTTCTGCGACTGGCGTTCGACGTGAATCGTGGCCAGGATGCGGGTAATTTCGGGTTCTTCATCTACCCGGTCGATGGCGATCGCCACCGAGTGCGGCACCTCCTCACGGGTGTGGGTCAGGATTTGTTCCCGAATCAGTTCGCCCATAATGAAGCGCTCTGGTTGATCCGTAATCAGGTCAGGCGGATAGTAATAAGGCCCCGGCTCAAGATTCTGAATCAACAGGCTTTGGAGAGTGTCCAATCCTTCTCCCGTCAGGGCAGAGAACTTTGCGGTCAGCCAGCCGGGGTGCTGAGCGGCAACCTGCTGGTAGCTGGCGTCAATGTCAGGGCGATCGCCCGGTTGCTGGTCGGCTTTGTTGATTCCCAGAATGATCGGACAGGTGGCATGTTTCAACAGATCGGCAACATAGCGATCGCCGCCACCCGCTTCATTCGTCGCGTCCACCACAAACAGCAGCACATCCACGGACTGAATTGCAACTTTCGCATTCTGAACCAGCACTTTCCCCAGCTCATGGTGAGGCTTGTGGATGCCGGGGGTATCCACAAAAATGATTTGCGCCTCAGGGGTCGTCAAAATCCCTCGCAGGCGGTTGCGAGTGGTCTGGGCGATAGGGGAGGTGATGGCAATCTTTTCCCCGACCAGAGCGTTCATCAGTGTAGACTTGCCCACATTCGGACGCCCCACAATCCCTACGAAACCGGAGCGAAAGTCCGGCGGCGCGATCGGAATCAGCCCAGTATCAGGGGCGTCGGGAATCTGGAGTGGAGGCAAAAGTTCGGGCGGGGAGTTGGAATCCATTGAGTATATCGGGCGGTAAATCGATCGTGACCCTCTTCGATCAATTAAAGACGATCGCTGACCCACACAGCAGAAAGAACGGATCCCCTTAATTTTGAGCTGGCGTTAACTGCTCCTCAGGATCGCGAACTCAAAACTTTTACAGCGCTTCGCGCTGAGATAGAACCAGAGTTTTGTTGGGGGGGGGGGGGGCGGGCGGCGGGGCCCACAAAAAAAAG
>JBIKWV010000325.1:0-5656 GCA_044356135.1 Elainellaceae cyanobacterium | reverse complement strand
GCCACCTGCGGTGCAGGTGGCCTCTTTACGTCGCTTTGTAAGCGCATGTGGTACAAAATCTTTGTTGAGAGCCGCGCGCCGCGCGGCTCTCAACAAAGATTTTGGTTCTATATCAGCGCGAAGCGCTGTATTGTGGTCGAATTAAGCAATCTGCTGCATTTCTCGCTCAAGCTGATGCACCAGATTTTCGTCGCCTCTGGCCTGGGCTACTTCCAACCGATGCTCCAATCGACGCTTCAGGTAAAGGCGATGAACCTGATCCAACTGGGTTTGCTGTTCTTTCTTGCGGAGCGATGCCGGGGGATGCTGCGATCGCGCCTGCCGCACTGGACTGCCAGCCAAAACGGTTCCGTTCTCCGTCCGGCTGTAGGATACACCCCGATACTGGAGAGCCTGAACGGTTTGGGGAACTGGGATATGGCGAGGGTAGGCCAACTCGTAGCGGTTGCCCCGGTAGGATCCCATCACCGAAGATCCTGCCATTTCCATTGGAATGGTTTCTTGTTCGTAGCGATTGCCGCGATAGACCAGTCTCATAGCACCTCCAGGGGTTTATCAATACTCAGGAGAAAAAACGTACAAATTCAAAAATTAGGCTTAAGCGAATCTCTCAAGATAAAACGCGAGGCGATCAAGAAACCTTCGCCCGGTATTTCTGTATTCTATGCTACGGTTCTGTGTTTGTCAGGGGAATTTAAAAAAATTGATATTCCCTCTGGTGGTCTGTCTTGCAGGTGTCTCCCTGCTGTGAAGCGACCTGCCCCGTATCTGGCCTCCGACGAGTCGAAGTTCGTTACGGGGACAGAGTTGGGGATCGATGGCGGGCATATCGCCCGTTAGAGAAGCGGTGGCGTAGCGCTGAGATGATGTGGATTCAATAAGCTCATGAATTTGGGTTCACCGCTGAGGTGCAGAGGGCGCAGAGTTTGATCTTTGCGTACTCTGCGCTTCAGCGGTGAACTTTCTACCCGTTATATGATTTGTGTTGCTGAGCGTCACACCACCTCTGACCCTCGTCCCCAGGCTCTGCCTGGAGACGGGTGTTGGGAGGCTCTGCCTCCTGCTCGGAGTTGGAGGCAGAGCCTCCCCTGGCCAGAGGCCAGTAACGAGTACGAAAAGGTGGCTGGTGCTTAGCGCCAGTCACCTTTCTAAGCGGCTCTTGCTTTGAGCCAGTTGGCGATCGCCGGAGGCAAATCCCGCTGCACCTTGCCGCTGACGTACATGCCAATATGTCCCACCGGGAAGGACTGTACGGTGTAGTCTTTGCTGCCCACGTAGTCGCCCAGCGCCAGGGAAGAAGATGGCGGCACCAGATGGTCTTTGTCGGCGTAGAGGTTCAGCACGGGCATGGTGACGGTTTGCAGGTTGACCTTGCCGTTGCCGATCTGTACCTCTCCCTGGATCAACTTGTTCTGCTGGTAGAAGTCAGTCATGAACTGGCGATAGGCTTCTCCCGCCTGATCGGGACTGTCGAAAATCCACTTCTCCATGCGCAGGAAATTCAGCAGTTTGTCTTCGCTGTTGACGATATCCGGCAGGTCGAGGTATTTCTGGATGCCGAGTTGCTGGGGTTTCAGCATCAGGAATTCCAGGTTGAGAAAGTCGCCGGGGACGTTGCCCAGGGCGTCTACCATTAAATCCACGTCGATCGCCTCAGAACCCAGGGTGCAGCCGCCCCGCATATTCAGCAGCGTTTGCGTCTGGTGAAAATCGATGGGGGCCACCATGACAATCAAGTTCTTTACCTTGTCGGGGTGGAGGGAACTGTAGCAGAGGCTGAAGGTGCCCCCCTGACAAATACCCAGCAGGTTAATTTTGTCCAGATGGTGGGTTTGGCGAATGTAATCGACACAGTTATCGATATAGCCGTTGATGTAGTCGTCCAGAGTGAGCCAGCGATCGCCCCGCCCCGGATACCCCCAGTCGATCAGGTAAATATCCAGCCCCAATTTCAGCAAATTGGCGACGAGCGATCGGTCTTCCTGCAAGTCCACCATAAAGGGACGGTTGACCAGCGCATAGACGATCAAAACCGGGATGTTCAGAGACTTCTCGACGGGAGATTTGAACCGATAGAGGGTGACCTTGTCTTCCCGATAAACTGCTTCACGGGGAGTCGCACCCACTTCGATGTCTTCTTCGCGCAGGTGGCTCAGATTCTCGATGCCCTGAACCAGCTTTTTGCTGATTTCCGTGTACTCGTGGGTGGCATCTTCAAAATGCATTTGGGTGAGAAATGACAGCATAGGAATTCGGAGGAGAGGGAATGTTTACAGGGGCGATTGGGTTAGCCCTTTGGACAGACCGATTCTGGCTACGGAGCATCAGATTTGGGCGATCGCCGCGATTTAGCTACTGACTTCTCGTCTGTGGGTGCTGAAGCAGGCTTTTGTTCCGATTGAGCCTCTGGCACAGGCTCTGTTGCAGCACCCATCTTCGACTCATACTGAGCTACTGTCTTCCGGAGCTGTTTTAATTCTTTCCGCAGCTCATAAACTGTTTTATGAAGTTCATCAATCTCACTGCGGGAAGGAATATTGAGCGCCTTCATCCACAGTTCCATTAACTCCTGCTGATGAATTCGGTAGGTGTTAAGCGCATTCAGATAGCGACCACGCACCTTGAGATTTTCTTCATCACAAAATGCCTTCTCAAATACATCATCGGCGATCACGCCCCATACCTGCTGAAATTGCCGCCAGTCTTTAATGGCATCGCCCTTTTCGGCGCGAGCAACCAGATCCTGCATCAGGGCTTCCAGCGATCGCACCTGCACATCTGCCAGCACCACCTGATAGTCCAGTCCCGCCCGGTACAGTTTGGCCCAGGCGTCGAAGGCCCTGAGCTGTTTGCCATTAAACTCACGAGTTGGCCCCAGCAACGGACTTTGCATCAGGCTACCGAAGCTCTCCTCATACAGTAAATTCCAATACAGGTTGTTCAGCTCGATCCAGGGTTCCGTACTACCCGATACCGCCGCCTGACTCAGGGGAGCCACCGATGAACCCATCGCATTCAACCAGAGCTGGCTAAACTTCTGGGTCTCCTTCAAATAAAGTTGCCACAGTTCGTTCACATCCTGGGTGGCTTTTGTTGCCCCTGTGGAGAACTCATCAAGCTGACTGCGAATCTGGGCGGTGTAGTTCTGCATGGCCTCCTGCCAGCTCTCACCAGCGGTTACTTTTGGCATCATTTCCTGCCAGGTGTTAAACGATAGGCGTAGCAACCGAAACAGAAGCTGCTGGTTTTCGGAGTAACGCTGGGCGATCGCTTCAAATCCAGTAGCAGGTTCAGATTTGGGAGCCGTTGCCCCCATCAGATTCATCCAATTTTTCCAGGTCTGCGTTCCCATTTCCGTCCAGCTATTCATCATCTGGTTGGCAACGCCTGTCCACGATGTTCCGTTCGTTTCCATAGTGCTTCCTTGTATTCTCGTCAAGGCTATGTGTGATGTGCGCCATTCACGCGCAGCACTTCTCCCGTTACGAAACTACTTGCGACGGGAGAAAGTAAAAATGCAACCGCCCAGGCGATCTCCTCCGGTTTGCCAAACCGTCGCATGGGAATTTCTGCCGTTATCTTCTCAATTACTTTTTCAGGTAGATTCTTCGTCATCTCAGTTGCAATGAAACCGGGTGCAACCGCATTCGCACGAACATTGTAGCGAGCACCTTCCCTGGCCAGCGACTTCATCATACCAATGACACCTGCTTTGGTCGCAGCGTAATTCGTCTGGCCAATATTTCCCCGTTCACCCGAAATCGAACTAATTGCCACCACCGATCCTTCTCCCCGTTCATACATTCCTGCGATAAACGGTTTAATACTGTTGGCTACCCCCTTCAGGTTGACGTTAATCACCGCATCCCAATCAGCCGCTTCTAATTTGGTAAAGAAATTATCACGGGTAATCCCCGCATTCGCCACCACGCCGTACACCGGCCCCAATCTTTCCTCAATTTGTGCCGCTGCTGCTGCCATCGAATCAGGATTCGTCACATCTGCTACCAGTGCCAGCGAAGCGTTCGCATTATCTGTCTTAATGTCTGTATAGGCGACCTTTGCCCCTAATTCTTGCAGCAAATTCACGATCGCCGCACCAATCCCCTGATTGCCGCCTGTCACAACAACCACTTTGTCTTCCAAACCCAGTGATACCATAGGTTTTCTCCTTAAACTCTCTCAATCGCAACGGCTGTTCCACCACCCGTGCCGTGGCACAGCGCTGCTAATCCAAACGTTTTGTCCTGTTCTGCTAATGCATGAATCAACGTAGTGACGATGCGGGCACCGGATGCGCCGATGGGGTGGCCAAGGGCGATCGCCCCCCCATTCACATTGAGTTTATCGAGGTCAACACCGAGCATCTGATTGTATAGAAGTGTGCTGACGGCGAAGGCTTCGTTGTTTTCGAACAGGTCAATATCTGCGACGGTTTTGCCCAGCTTGTCCAGCAGTTTTTGGCTGGCGTAGATGGGATATTCGGGGAAGCGCCAGGTTTCGCCGCCTGCCCAGGTGCCGCCTAATAGTTTGGCGATCGGTTTCAGGCCGTAGCGTTCGACGGCTTCCTGGCTGGCCAGAGTCAGGGCGGCGGCACCGTCGGTGATCTGGCTGCTGTTACCTGCGGTGAGGATGCCGTCCTTCTTGAAGGCGGGGCGCAGTTTAGCCAGGGCTTCTAGCGTGGTGTCGGGGCGGATGCCTTCGTCGGCATCAATCACCTGCGTTCCCTTTTTGGTGACAATTTCGATGGGGGCGATCTCATTCTTGAACGCGCCTCGCTGGGTGGCGGCTGCGGCTCTCTGGTGGGAGGCGAACGCCACTTCATCAACATCTTTCCGAGAGAAACCGTGGACTTCCACCAGAAGCTCTGTCTGGTTACCCATGCCTTCACCAGTGGTGGTGTCGGTCAGGCCATCCAGCAGCAGGATGTCGCCCAGGGGTTCGGGTGCGCCCATCAGTAGTTTGTAGCCCCAGCGAGCACGGTGCGACAGGAAGAAACCTGTCTGGGACATGGCTTCCATCCCGCCTGCCAGCACTACATCTGCTTCACCGCCACGAATCGTCAGCATGGCATTGATCAGGGCGATCATGCCGGATGAGCAGACCATATCGACGGCATAGCCATCCACAGCGTCTGAAATGCCTGCTTTGAAGGCGGCCTGTCGCGGCAACAGTTGACCATGACCCGCCCGTAGAACCGTGCCCATAATGTAGAGATCGAGGGCGTTGTCCGGTAGGTCGGCCTGGGCCAGCGCAGCTTTCATGGCGTGAGCACCCAAATCGGACGGCGAAAACTCTGCCAGCCCGCCACCAAATCGTCCCAGTGGTGTGCGTGCGGCAGACACGATATATACGTCACGCATAAATACTTACCAACTCCTTCTATCATTGTCCTGCGATTTATCAGGGAGGGGAGGCATTTAGCGTTATCTTTACCATTGTCATTACAGATTGTTGAATTGTGTCTCGGTTAATTACTGGCCATCACAGAAATCAACTGGGGAAGGTCTCCTTGTGGGGTGGGCAGCTTGCCCGACCCACAAGGAGGCAAACCAAAGTCACACGTTGAGTACTTAGAAACAGAAATTTCATAAAACCCGGAATTTGGTTTCTGCTGTTTAATAAAATCCCAGGTTTCGCTTGGCGCGGCTTCGCC
>JBIKWV010000324.1:0-5671 GCA_044356135.1 Elainellaceae cyanobacterium | reverse complement strand
CTCAGACTGCTGCTTAAACCCATAACTCTATTTTCTAGTCAGAGGCCAGGAACGAGAGTGAACGAGAGTGATGAAGTGGCGCATCAGGGCTAACTCTGTCCCATTTCCTGCTGAAGAGAGGCTTCCCCAGTGCCGGGTGCACGCATCTCGTCTTTGCTGAACTGTGGGGAGTGGGTGTAAACGGAGTTCAGTAACACATCGAGAATGCCTGCTTCCCGCGCCTCTTCGATCGCCTGATGAGTAATGAGTTCACCTACGTTCAGAATCACGTTGTCGAATTCATTCAGAATGACGCGGGTAACCGGACGCCCCAAGGCATTTTTGATGCGCTGCTCCTCCAGTTTGCGAGCGCTCTGCTGCTGGATGCTGCTGGCGTTGCTGCGCAGATTTTGCCAGAAGACTCGCGCTTCGTTGTTGAGTTCTGCGACTTCTTCGTGCATCCGATCACCGAAGGACTGGGCGCTCCTGTTGAAGCGATCGCTGGTTCGGCTCAAGGTACTGCTGGTGTGGGTGCGGATAGCGTCACGCGGTGAAAGGCCAATAGCCTCCAACAGGTCGGCTTCGCGATGATAGCGTTTTGCCTGTTCGATCACGCGGTCGGTGACAATCTGACCAGGGGCGGCGATCACCACGCCGTCTCTGGTTTGCACGGGTTGAAGCACCCGATGGCCTATGGCCTGATCAACCGAGCGACCTGCAATTAAGGCATTGGCGCGTTGCGACACAGCCTCGGTGAGCCGTCCTCCCGTTGCCCGATACAGTTCGTTCAGCAGTCCCCAATCCTCAGCGTCTCTGGCGATCTCGGGGGTGATGTGTTGCCCTGCCACCACCAGCACGGTGCCGTTGGGAGCTGTAACGATGCGCTGGGACACTTTGCCGACCACTGCCGCTTTCTGCTCCTCTGGACTCATCACCGCATTGGTCAGGGAGGTACTGGCGCTGTGTTGAGCCAGCAGAAAACGCTCTCTGGCTTCACTGGAGAGGTTTTGCAGGCGATCGCTCAACTGCTCACTGCCTGTCTGGAACCGCTCACCCAGTTGTTGCCGCACATCACCACCTGTCGCCTGAAACAGTGCCGTCAGTAGCCCTTGTTGTTCGGCAAAGTCGGCATCCTCAGCGGTCACAGTCTGGCCTACAGGAAATACCACCAATCCGTCAGCAGTTTTGACTTCGGTTTGCACTGGTTTACCGACCACATAGGCTTTTTGTTCTTCGGGGCTGACAATAGCGTTGGTCAGAGAGACAGTAGCGTTTCGGCCAGCCTCCTGAAAGCCCAGTTTTGCCTGGTCAGTGGCCGATTGGAGGCGATCGCCCGTTGTCTGAGTTGCCGTCTGAAGGTTCTCGCCCGCCGTTTGCAGCGCTGCTTTCAGCCCTCCAACCTGCTCTTCCATCAGGTCTGCGACCTCGGAGGACACAAAGGCCACATCGTCACCAATGTGAATGGTTTTGGGTGCGGGCACAAAAGAACGTCCCGTGTAGGTGTCGGCAAATAGCCCGCCAGAAACTTCGTAGCCCTCAATTGCTCTGGTCTGATCGTCAAAATACAGGTCTACCATTCGCCCCAGGTAGCGACCATCAACGGTGAGAAGAATGGTGCCCTTGAGGACGTTGTTATATTCCAATATGCGTCGAATTCTGGGAAAGTGCTCGGCACTGGCAATGGCCGAACGAGAGGGAACAACGATCACATCAGTTCCAATGGCCTGCACACTCTCCAGTGGCAGCACTGTGGCCGAGCGGAACAATCCCCCTTCATCAATCAGCAGTGCCAGAAGCTGATTTTGCTCCTGGTCAAAAATCAAATCCTGGACGCGCCCCAGTCGCTTTCCAGTATCAAAAGTAATCACCGTTTTCCCAATCAGGTCGCTGCCCTTCCGCATTGTATTTACTCCTAAACTGTTCCCCAACCTTAGAGTTACAGCACTTTCCGTGCTAACGAGGTACGGGGTGAAGGGGTGATTCCCCCGTGAGGGGGGCAGGGGGTGTGCCCCTGCGTGGAGGCACTGCCCCCACACCCTCTGTACCCGATGATGGTAAAAACCGCTGTATTTTTTACAGGACTTGTACAGCGTGCTGGCTCTCCGCAACTTTGTGTGAAAATCCCTCACGGTAATGTCTGAAACCATTGATTTTGTGTGGGCGCACTGCATGCGCCCACACAAAATCATGAAGAGCCAGCGTGCAGAACCTACTGAATCTGCTCGATTCGGTTATTTCTATTAATGTTGCTGGGCAGAAGATTGGTCACGCCAAAGTACTCCAGCGTCCCAACAACGCCAACCGCAATGAGCAGTAACAGCACAACATACAGCCCACTATTTGACTGCCGACCGACCAACCTTGGCATTGTTTCTAATCTCCAAATAATTTAAATCAGTACAGGCTCGATCATTTCCGATGTATTGATGCAACCAGGTAGGTAGGCACGATTAAGCTTGAAACCCAAAAAGCTGTTTCGCCCTTCGACTTCGCTCAGGGCGAAACAGCTTTTTGGGTTTCAACTTTTTCCACGCCCACTGACTTATCCATTCACTTGCTATTCCAAACTAGCGGGTGGATACATCTTTAGCGTCCTTCCAAAGAAGCGACCTGTAAGACTTTCACCCATTTCTTCAGATGTATTTCCAGGGAGAGGTTACTGCTTTTCGGTAACCAACTGGAAACGCGATAGTCTTAAGGGGTAAACGTCTTCAAAACTGGCATGGCAGGTTCTAAAGACAAGAATTCGGATAAGGGGAATCGGACGGTCTGGCGGGAATTTGGTGATTCCCCCAACGATGCTGCCTTCGAGCGAGGGACACCTGATCTGCCTCCAAATCAGCAGCAAATTAGAATTCAGGCGACCCGTGCTGGACGCGGTGGTAAGACGGTTACCGTGATTACTGGATTTCAGAGCAACTCTGACACGCTGACCAAACTTCTGAAACAACTCAAGAACCAGTGTGGAACGGGGGGCACCCTGAAGGAGGACACGATTGAGATTCAGGGCGATCACCGTCCCAAAATTCTGGAAACGCTACAAAAGCTGGGCTACAAGGCAAAGATTAGCGGCGGTTAACAAAGGAAGCGGGCTGACCATCAGAGGTCAACCCGCAATACTCCAGGCAACTCAGTAAGTGGGCATGGAAAAAGCCGAAACCCCAAAAGCTGTACCGCCCTTCGACTTCGCTCAGGGCGGCACAGCTTTTGGGGTTTCAAGCTTAATTGCGCCTGTCTGCCTGGTTGATGTAATTTGGCGAATTAGGCTTTGGTTTCAGCCTGCTGCCTGCGTTTGCGGGCGATCGCCACTCCTGCTGCTGCAATCGCAGTACCCGCCACTGTAAAGGGTTCGGGAACAGCCTGTGCAGTCACAACAAAGTCCTGAAAGTCACGATCCAGACCGTTGCCCCGGTCATCAAATCCGATCGTAAACACTTGGAAGGGGTTGCTCACCGAAGCGAAATTGGACGGATTGGGGAATCGGTTTGTGTCTGTGCCTGTCGGAAAGGGAGTCGTCAGCGGATTCGGGAGGGCAGGCTGAGCGCCGGGAAGGAAGACAGCTTGCTGAGCGCCACTGGGATTCCAGGTTGATGTGGAGAAGATGGTTCCGTTGGGAGTGCTGTCAAGGCCCAGAGCGTAGGTTCTGTTGGCCAGAAAGGTGAATATCTGAGTGATGTTGCCGTTTGGTGAGGTGACCGCGTTTCCGAAGGAACCCACAGGCACACCAGGGGCGGGTGCAGAATCGTAGGGCTTCGTTTCTGAGAATAGGCGCTGAACAAGGGTACGGTTGTTGTCGTAGATGCCCAGTGTCGATTGATAAGCGCCAATCGAGCGGTTGAATGTGAAATGAACCGTTGTATCCGTGGTGAAACGAATTCCCCGAGTACCAAATTGAAAACCTGATGCAGAAGCGGGAGCCACAGCAGCGGAGACAGTCACTACAGCAGCCAGCGTGGAAACCACGTACTTATTCATTGGATTTATCCCTGTTTGCAACGTTTGCGTACTGCCGTTATAGCTAGAGATACGTAGGTGCGTCCAGATTTTTTGGCGACTCTTTATACAATCTAAAAATATAATATTACGTATTTATACTGAGCAAGGCTCGCAAGGCCCTGCCCCTCGTGTTTTCGAACTCATCCTGTGCGGTTCAAAATTTGAACGCATGATGAACCATAGCGTTTCTCACGCTGGTGCGGTACGGAGGTGCAGGGGGCAGTGCCCCAACACCCCCCTCATATATCAATGAGGATTGCTCTACCGGGACATGGAGTGCGGAAAAACCGAAAATCGGCTGTCCACCGAGCGCACCTGCTGATCCGAATCTGCTCAATCAAAGGCAACAGGGATAAAGCTATCGGAACTCAGGAGATGGGGTTGGATTTCCTTAAGCAGAAGAAGGGGGCGATCGCCCAGCCGAATCCAGGTGTCGCTGGTGTAATCTCCTGTCCCTGCTTGAATCGTAAGCTGATCCAGTATGATTCCGTTGGGTAGACCAATGAAGTCCTGTCCCGGCTGGAAGTCATTGACCTGGCTGAAGCTACTGGGGGACAGCACAAACGTATCTGATCCAGCGTCCCCGCTGAGCTGATTCCTTCCGCTGCCGCCAACTAAGACATCATTGCCGAAGCCGCCCCGTAGCACATCATCTCCCCCCAGGCCCAATAAGGTATCATCGCCAGCCTGACCGTTGATCACATCATTGGAATATTCAAATCCCTTCGTGCGATTATCCAGATCATTCAGGAATGTGACAGTGTTGGGCTGTAGAATCTCGCCAAAATCCCATTCTGCGTTGAACACGTCATAGCTATCCTGTGGGCTGAACTGCTCATCAAAGTAGATATTGGCGAGGTCAATCAACGAGGCAGGACGCAGGAAGTTGTCCAGATTTTCTAACTGGAAGTTCTTCAGCACCACTTCAGTGGAGGGTATGTTTAGAAAACGGATGACGAGATCGTTCCCCTCCTGGTTCAAAGACAGTCGGTCTGCCGTAAACCCGGCTCCCATAAACTTCAGCGTATCAACCTCATCGATCACCTCCTGGGATGGGTTTGTCCCGCGACCAACGCCACCGAAGTTTTTGATAATGATCCGCCCTTCTCCAGATCTGATCGTGATCATCCTCCTGCCGCCGGAGCAGTCGATTACCTTTGGGCTGGAACAATGATCGTCCGGTGTTTCCCCGTCAGGATAGGGCGCAGGAATGGGGCCAACAGGATTCTCATCCACCACAGGCGGAGGTGGAGTGACATCAGGTGGGGGTGGGATCGGGTCATCGTCTGGTCCTGGTAATGGGGGCCGAGGGGCATCTCCATCGGGATTGGGTGACGGGTTAGGAGGATTGTCTCCATCAGGATTGGGTGATGGGGTAGGAGGATTGTTCCCATCGGGATTGGGTGACGGGTTAGGAAGATTGCCCCCATCGGGATTGGGCGATGGGGTAGGAGGATTGTTCCCATCAGGATTGGGTGATGGGGTAGGAGGAATCTCCTCGTTGGGATTGGGTGACGGGTTAGGAAGATTGCCCCCATCGGGATTGGGCGATGGGCTAGGAGGATTGTCTCCATCAGGATTGGGTGATGGGGTAGGAGGAATCTCCTCGTTGGGATTGGGTGACGGGTTAGGAAGATTGCCCCCATCAGGATTGGGAGATGGGCTAGGAGGATTGTTCCCAGCCGGCGTGCGTGAT
>JBIKWV010000323.1:0-5673 GCA_044356135.1 Elainellaceae cyanobacterium | reverse complement strand
CGCTCTCTTAGAGAGCGTTTCGCGGCATTGTGGAGAAGATAGTCAAAACTCCAGTTCATCAAAGTATCAGTTTTAGTTTGGCGCAGCTTCGCTGCGCCAAACTAAAACTGATACTTTATTTCGTTGCAAGTCCCTAACCAGGCAAAGTTTCTTTGGTGGACTACTACTGGTTAGTCAAGCAATATGTGTCGGGTGATATGCCGCGCTCCGCGCGGCATATCCCCTGGTCAAACCGTCAATTTTTAATTGACTGACCACTACGGATGTCATCTGCAAAAAGACTTGCTTTACTGGGATCAGGACATACCAAATTTGTCAAGGGAGCTTATAACCAATCCCCATGCGAGCATTCCACCTGGTTCTGGCGATCGCTACGCTTCTCACTCCGCTGAGCGCCTATGGCCTGTCAGCCCAACAGTCGCGTGCTTCAGCAGCGACTGAGGGAACCGCAACTCCGCGTCGCTCTTCCAGTTCAGCGACTCGATCGGCAACCGCTCCTGTCCGTCCGCTTAATGCTCTGTGGAGAAACAAGCCTGCCAATGTGCTTGTTGGCTTTGCGGGCAATTCCACTCAGGTAACTCAGACTCAACCCCAAACCCCGACGGTGCTTTCTTCAACGGCTTCTGTCCAGGGCGATCGTCGTAATCTGCGTAACCGCCTGCATCTGCAATTTCGGACTCCCCTCGGTTGGGTCAGAGTCAGGCTGGCTTCCTAGCTTTCTTCAGTACCGGGGTTTGCACCGGAGGGAATTGCCAGCGGCAGCGTCAACCAGAAAGTTGCGCCTGCGCCCGGTTGACTCTCAACCCCAATTTGCCCGCCGTGGGCAGTAATAATTTGACGACAGAGGTAAAGTCCCAGGCCAATTCCTGTGGAGTGGCGAGATCGTGGTCCCCGGCTGTAGCGCTTGAACAGGCGATCGCAGGTTTCCTGACTCATGCCAACCCCGGTGTCTTTTACCGTGAATCGAATCAAGTCTTTCTCGACGGTGGCATCCAGCACGATGTGAATACTGGGAGGATTGTGGTTGAGGGCGTTCGTAATCAGGTTCTCGAACACGCGACGGATCTGAGTGGGGTCGGCTTTGACCAGCGGCAGATCGGGCGGGATGGAGTTCGTCAGCGTTGCCCGACCTTTTTGCACCAGGGGTTCCAGATCTTCTACGATGATCTGCACCAGGAGACCGATCTGCAATAGTTCGTAGTGCAGCGTCATGCCCTTTGTTTCGGCAGAGTGTGCCTCCAGCATAGACATGATCAACTGAAGCTGATGATCGCTGCTATGGGCCATCCGCTCCAGAATCGAGCGACTGATAGGAATCATCTCTCCGGGCTGATTGAGCAGGTTGCTGATGACCAGGGAGAGGCCCATCACAGGGGTTTTCAGATCGTGGGAAAAGGCGTTGAGAAACTCATCCTTCAGGTCATTCAGGCTCTGGAGTTCCTCCATTTTCTGTCGCAGTTGGGCGGTACGCTCCTGCACCTGCTGTTCCAGTCCCGTGTTCAATTGGCGCACCTGTTCGTACAGGTTGGCCTGCTGTACAGCGATGCTGACCTGAGTCGCCAATCGTGACAGCAAATCAATCTCAAACTGCTGCCAGTGGCGCGGCTCTGAACACTGATGCACCACCATCAGCCCAAACAGGTGGTCGTCCACCAGAATCGGAACCCCCACTATCGCTTTGACGTGAAACTCCTGATACCAGGCCATGATTGCCGGATATCCGGTCAACTGCTCCACATCATCGATCGCTTTTACCTCACCACCCCCAAACAGGATTTCGATTTCCCGCAGGTGGTCGGGATTTAGAAGTTCTACATGCTTCATCGATCGCCACTGGGGGTTCACTGCCTCCGCCACGATAACGGCACGATCGCCCGGTATACCGTGACCGATGCAGACTCGATCAGCATGGAGAAATTGCTGCACCTCTGCCACCGTGCTGTCCAGAATGTCCTGCAAATTGAGCGATTGGCGAATCCTCAGTGCTGTCTCTGCCAGCAGGCGATCGCGCTCCCTGGCTTGCTGGATCTGCTGCTCGGCCCGTTTACGGTCGGTGATATCCACAATCGAGTCGATCAGACAGGACTCGCTGCCAATCTGAATAATTTCTGCTGAGAACAGAACAGTGCGAATTTCCCCGGAGCGATTGCGGAACTGAAACTCCAGACTCTCAACCGAACCCTGTTCTTGCAGGAGCCGGACGACGGAGGCGCGATCGCTGTGGTGAACCCACATCCCCAAATTCAGCGACGTGTTATCAATCGATTCCTCCCGCGAGTACCCCAGTACCTTGACGTAGCTGTCGTTAACTTCGATCAGCCGACCATCCTCCAGAGTGGCGATGGTCATTGGGTTGGGGCTGGAGCGAAAAGCCTTGGAGAACTTTTCTTCAGAGAGACGGAGTGCCGCTTCGGCCTGCTTGCGCTCGGTGATGTCTCGCACGATCAGCAGCACTTCTTCTTCGCCACACACCGCAATTCGCGCTTCGAAGTCGCGCTCAATCGTAGGGCGTGTCGCAGTCTCCACTTGCTGCAAAGATTCTGGCGTATGGGGAACATGCAGGCGAAACTCGATGTGCTGGAGTTCCCCAGTTTCCAGCGCCCGCTCAATGTACTCCATCCGCTGCCGTGCCAGTTCAGGGGGAAGCACCTGCATCACGGTCTTGCCGATCATTTCGGAGGGTGGCATCAAGATGTAGCTGTCGTGTTCAGCTTTGCAGGCCAGATAGGTGCCATCTCTTCGGATGCGAAACATCAGGTCAGGAATAGCATTCAGCAGAGCGTGGTTGCGGGTCTCGCTGAGGCTGGAGGCTTGAGTTGCCTGGTGACGGGCGATCGCCCCTCCAAGACTGCTGGCCATCAGTTGCAGCGCCGAGGTTTCATCGGCGGACCAGATACGATCGGTGTGGCAGTCGTCGAACCCGATGTATCCCCACAGACGATCGTCGATCTGGATCGGCACCATCAACACTGCCCGGATGCCCTGCGACCACAGCATCGCCTGCTCAGCCATCGGGAATTCCCAGGTCTGACCGCTGATGGGTTGCCCCGACTGCAATCGTTCTAACCAGCGGGTCAGTCTCAGACGAGCATAGGAACGGTTTTGCAGAACGGGATTGTTGGCCTGGGGAGTGACCCCCTCACGCACCCATTCAAATTTCTGGCTGGCGGCAGCCTCTCCCGTTTCCGGGTGGTCATGGATAGCGAAAATATAGACCCGATCAACGGCCATCGCCCGACCGAGAATGGCAAGAGCGTTATGCAGTGCAATGCTACAGGTTTCACCTGTGAGCAGTTCTCTGGTCGCTTCGGCGATCGCCTGGAGCAGTAGCGAATGATTCTGAAGGAAGCTGTTTTCGGTAGGAGAAGGCGAACCAGTGGCTTCAGAGAGAGGATTGTTTGGATCTTCTGCAACTAACCCCAGAAGTTGGCGCAACTGCGTGAAAGCTGCCTCATCTTTACAGCAGTCGCGCAACGCCTGTAAACGGTCAAAACTAAGCACCATGCCGGGGTAGATGGAAGAATTGAGCGAAACTGCTGCGAACGCCCTCTGCAATATCTGAGCCGGGATACCTGATTCTAGTCGTAAGAGATGACGATAGCAATCCTGAGGGGGGTGGGGAGGATGTCAACCCATTGGTGGCAGCAATTCTCACATTAAGTAGGTAGGCATGATTAGGATTGAAATCCTAAAAGCTGTTCCGCCCGCTGCGCGGGCGGAACAGCTTTTGGGGTTTCGACTTTCTCCACGCCCACTTACTGAAAACCTCAAATCAAGGGTTTCGCACCCTTGATTTGAGGTTGGTTTTAGCCCGCCGCAGGCGGGCTAAAACCAACCTCAAAGTCAAAATGAAAATTGCTGAATTCTTGAAGGCGCTGACTGTGGATCGAGGAGGGCTACACTTACACGGTATTTTGGAGCAGTCACTTCAACATCTTTTTAATATTTTGACATGTAAACTAAACTTTCCGTGAATTCCACAGGGTTTTTCAGGGCACTCCGGGATTTCACGGTTAGATTTTTGTCAGCAGCGGTGGTGTGAATCGTCGGCTTGATAAACAAAACTTAATATTGAAATGCCGGAAGCGATCGCTTCCGGCATAATGTGTAAAGAACTATTACGAGGCGTTCGTCCAGGCGGAACGGGTGCTGTCAGTTAAACAACTCTAGGGGAAAGTAGGAGACCATGAGCGAGCAGCAGGCGCATCGCGTAGTGATTGTCGGCGGTGGATTTGGGGGAGTACATGCAGCAAAGGCTCTGGGGCGTCCTCCAGTAGACCTGACCGTGATCGACAAACGAAATTTTCACCTGTTCCAGCCGCTACTCTATCAGGTGGCAACGGGCACACTCTCTCCAGCAGATATTGCCACCCCACTGCGCTCCCTGCTGGGCGCGAACAAAAACACGAAAGTGCTGCTCGGTCAGGCTGTCGATATCGACCCTGAACGGCAAACGGTCACTCTGGAGGATGGTGAAGTCCCCTACGACACGCTGATCGTGGCCACCGGAGTCAGCCACCACTATTTCGGTAACGACCACTGGAGCGGTGATGCTCCTGGACTCAAGACCGTCGAAGACGCACTGGAAATTCGTCGTCGCATTTTCTCTGCCTTTGAAGCTGCTGAGAAGGAATCCGATCCCGTTCAGCGTCAGGCATGGCTGACCTTTGTCGTGGTGGGCGGTGGCCCCACCGGGGTAGAACTGGCAGGGGCGATCGCCGACTTGGCTTTCCGCACTTTGAAGGAAGATTTCCGCAGTATCGACACCCGTGAGGTGAAAATTCTGCTGCTGGAGGGTCTGAACCGCGTACTGCCGCCCTTCGCGCCCCAGCTCTCTGCCAACGCTGAAGCTGAACTCACCCGTCTGGGCGTTATCGTCAAGACCAGCACCCTGGTGACCAACATCGAGAACAACGTGGTCACCACTAAGCAGGGCGATGAGATTCAGCACACTCCCGCCCGGACAATCCTCTGGGCAGCGGGGGTGAAAGCCTCAGGCGTCGGCAAGATTCTGGCGGAACGGACCGGAGCCAAGCTGGATCGTGTGGGTCGAGTCGAGGTGGAACCGGATCTGAGCATTGCTGGCCATCCGAATATCTTCGTAGTGGGCGACCTGGCCAATTTCTCTCACCAGGGTGATAAGCCTCTTCCCGGTGTGGCCCCCGTCGCCATTCAGGAGGGTGAATACGTTGCCAAACTGGTGAAGAATCGTCTGGCAGGCAGGCCAACCACTCCGTTTGAATACCAGGACAAAGGCAGCATGGCCGTTATCGGTCATAACGCTGCGGTCGTCGATCTGGGTGGCCTGAAGCTGACCGGATTCTTCGCCTGGTTGACCTGGATGGTAGCCCATGTGTTCTTCCTGATGGGCTTCAAAAACAAGGTGGTGGTGGCAGTGCAGTGGGTTTGGAGCTACGTCACCCGCAATCGTTCAGCTCGCCTGATTACGCATCCGGTTCCCGTGGCTCCCAAAGCTGCACCGGAGAAGGTCTACAGTCCACCTGCTGAAGCCAAGACCCCGGTAAACGTGTAGAACACCAGGCTTTCCTGGCTCCCCCAAGCGGAAGAGCGCAGCATACTGCGCTCTTCCGCTTTTCACTTTCTGTTTCCAGTTGGACTTTCGACTTAATCGCGCCAAATTTTTCTGGAACGCTGACGCGGTCAGCATTCCAG
>JBIKWV010000322.1:0-5676 GCA_044356135.1 Elainellaceae cyanobacterium | reverse complement strand
CCCAAAATCAAACCCCCAGAAGCTGTCCCGCCCGCTGCGCGGGCGGGACAGCTTCTGGGGTTTCAAGCTTCATTGCGCCTATTGACTGATCAGGCCACCAGACCGACGGAGCGCAGGATAAAGAACAGAATTGAGTTGACGATGCTGAGGGCGATCGCCCCTAGAATCGCGCTACCGATACCCCAGCGCAGGCGAAATCCCTGAATCAACCAGGCGGCCAGACCAAAGACAATGATGCTGCCAATCAGGGGAATCAACCCCAGACTGACGAGGGCGGTTCCGGTTCTAAACCAGCCTGGAAACAGCGCATAGAGACCATTGAACGCACCGATGATCGCGCCCGCCAGCAGGGCGATGACGGGACTGTCCACTTCTACCCCGGTGGGTAGTTTCGTGATGATCAGCAAACTAACAGCAATAACAACAACGCTAATGAGAAAAGTGATCATATCAATATGTACTCCTTCAACCAAACTCGTAGGACGGGCAAACTCGTAGGACGGGGGACGATGAGAGCAATTCGGTCAGGAGCAGCTTTTAAGACGTGTGAGGTAAAGTGTGGGTGAATTGACGGCTTTTATTAAGAAGACAAAACCAGGTGAGGAGGATTAATCCACCAACCCTGCTCTGAGGGCAAACACGGCAGCTTGAGTGCGATCACGGACGGCCAGTTTGGTAAACAGCTTGCGCAAATGCGTTTTGACCGTTCCATTCGAGACATAGAGCTTGCGGGCGATTTCGGCATTGGAATTGCCCTGAACAATCAACCGCAGAATCTCTCGCTCCCGCTGAGTCAGAGGCTGGTCCTGTAAAAATTGGCAGCACTCCGTATCGATCGCCCGAATTTGAACCGTGCGGGTGGGGCTGAGCCAGTAATGGTCGAACTGACTACCCTGCTCATTAAATCCCCTGGACGCAGCAACAGAGAGCGGTGGTTTGGGGTGAGCATCTTCTTCTGGCGACTCTGCTGAATTGACCGCAGAAAATCGGTTCGTTGCGACCAATCGCAGACTGGATGGATTGCCTGTTAATGACCTGAACGCGACTGTTGCATCCGGACTCTCGGATTCCCTCAGAAGATATTTCATCGCCGCTCTCCAAACTAGATAGTTTGTACCGTAGCGAGGAATTCTAAAAAACTCATAAGGATGGGCCACTTTTCCAGAATTTTGGTGCCGTAACCATTGCAGCGATTGCCCCTTAGACTGGAAGAAGCCACTTCAATCCTGGAATTCTCCCATCCGAGGGTTCCTGCTTTACTCGCTGTACCATGTCTGAAACCGCCGCCCCACCGCTGTTTATTCTGATCGACGGGCACTCCCTCGCTTTTCGCTCCTACTTTGCTCACGCCAAAGGCCGGGATGGAGGACTTCGCACTTCAACCGGGATCCCCACCAGCGTCAGCTACGGGTTTACCAAAGCATTGCTCGACACCATGCAGATTGAGAAGCCGCAGTATATGGCGGTGGCCTTTGACCCGGGTGAGCCAACCTTCCGGCATGAGGCTGACCAATCCTACAAGGAGGGCCGCCCCGAGGCCCCCGAAGACTTCTACCCCGACCTGCAAAATCTTCAGGAACTGCTGGGGGCACTGAACCTACCGATCTACACCGTGCCGGGGTACGAGGCCGATGACGTGATCGGAACGATGGCCCGCAGGCTGGCTGCCCAGGGCTTTCGGGTGAAGGTACTGACGGGCGATCGCGATATGTTCCAGCTCGTCGATGAGAACCACATCAGCGTGCTTTATCTCAGCACCACCTACGGCAAAGGTACGCCGCCACCGAGGGAATTTGGGCCGCAGCAGGTGCAGGAGAAGATGGGAGTGCTGCCACCCCAGATTGTGGACTTCAAAGCCCTGTGTGGAGATGCTTCGGACAATATTCCTGGAGTCAAAGGCATCGGTGAAAAAACGGCGGTGACCCTGCTCAGCACCTATGGATCACTGGATCAGGTCTATGCTCACCTGGATCAGATCAAGGGGGCGGTGAAACAGAAGCTGGAGTCCGGTCGAGAGGATGCGGTGCGATCGCAGTACCTGGCCCAGATCCACCTCGACGTACCGCTGGAGGTGAGCCTGGAGGACTGTAAGCTGACGGGCTTTGATGACGACCAGGTGGTGCCGCTCCTGGAGAAGCTGGAGTTTCGCTCCATGCTGAACCAGATCAAGAAACTGCGGCATCGCTTCAGTGGAGAACCCGAACCCGATGAGGCGATCGCATCCGCCCAGACCGCATCTTCCACACCCGGCTTTGCCGAAAATGACAATGACCTCTGGTTCTTCAGCGCCGAAGACACCGCCGAAGCCCAGCAGCATCGGGACAACACGGTCAAACTGCTGCCGCAGATTATCGATACTCCTGAGAAACTGGCGAACCTGGTGATCATCCTGGAACGCCACCGGGATCGCCAATCTCCGGTGGCCTGGGACACCGAAACCACGGCGCTGGAACCACGGGATGCCCAACTGGTGGGGATCGGCTGCTGCTGGGGAGAACAGCCGGATGAACTGGCCTACATTCCGCTGGGACATCACGGCGGCGGGAACCTGGATCTGCAAACTGCCCTGGAGGGGCTGCGTCCGATTCTGGAAAGCGCCGATTATCCAAAAGCCCTGCAAAATGCCAAGTTCGATCGCCTGGTGCTGCGCTGTCAGGGCATTGGTCTGCAGGGTGTCGTGTTTGACTCGATGCTGGCCAGCTACGTTCTCAACCCCGAGGAGAACCACAAGCTGAGTTCCCTCAGTCTCCGCTATCTGGGCATTCTGGCGCAGGACTACGAAGACCTGGTGCCCAAAGGCAAGAAGATTTCCGACCTGGGGATCGCTGAAGTGGCGCAATACTGCGGCATGGATGTCCACGGCACCTACCGTCTGGTGCCGAAGCTGAGGGAGCAGTTGGCTCCCTACCCCCAACTGACGAAGCTGCTGGAGCAGGTGGAGCAACCGCTGGAGCCTGTGCTGGCGGAGATGGAGTACACGGGGGTGCGTATTGACCAGGCGTACTTGAAGGAGTTCTCGGTCAATCTTGACCGTGACCTGGTGGCGATCGAGCAGCAAGCCTACGAAGCAGCGGGCGAGACGTTCAACCTGGGATCGCCCAAGCAACTGGGGGAGCTTTTGTTTGAAAAGTTGGGGCTGGACAAGCGCAAGTCGCGCAAGATGAAGACGGGCTACTCTACCGACGCGGCGACGCTGGAAAAACTCCAGGGCGATCACCCGGTGGTGGATGCCATCCTGGAATATCGCACCCTGCTGAAGCTGAAATCCACCTATGTAGATAAGTTGCCCACCCTGGTACGCCCGGACACCCAGCGGATTCACACCGACTTCAACCAGGCCGCCACGGCGACGGGACGGCTCTCCTCCTCGGACCCGAACCTGCAAAATATTCCCATTCGGACTGCCTTCAGCCGTCAAATCCGCAAAGCTTTCATTCCAGAGACAGGCTGGCTGCTGGTGGCGGCAGACTACTCCCAGATCGAGTTGCGGATTCTGGCCCACCTGAGCCAGGAACCCGTACTGCTTGAGACCTACCGCAATAACGAGGACGTTCACCGTCTCACGGCTCGACTACTGTTCGAGAAAGAGGACATCACCCCGGAGGAGCGGCGACTGGCCAAAGTGATCAACTTTGGCGTGATCTACGGCATGGGTGCCCAGCGGTTTGCGCGGGAGTCCGGTTTCAAGACCGCCGATGCCCGGATGTTTATCGAACGGTTCAACGAGCGCTATTCCAATGTCTTTGCCTACTTGCAGCAGATGCAGAAAGAGGCGATCGCCCACGGTTACGTCGAAACCATTCTGGGGCGTCGCCGCTATTTCAACTTTGCCAGCGATAGCCTCAAGGCATTGCGAGGACGTGATCCCAAAGATATCGACCTGAACACACTGAAGCTGCGCGACCAGTACGACGCACAGCTTCTGAGGGCGGCGGCCAATGCTCCCATTCAGGGATCCAGCGCCGACATTATCAAAAAAGCGATGATCCGCCTGCACGATCTCCTCCAGGGCAGGCGAGCCAATCTGTTGCTCCAGGTCCACGACGAACTGGTGTTTGAGATCCACCCCGATGAGTGGGAAGCATTGCAACCTCAGATCAAGTCCGAGATGGAGCAGGCACTGCAACTCACGGTTCCCCTGGTCGTAGAGATTGGCGCTGGCCCCAACTGGATGGAGGCGAAGTGAAGCGAGGAGGGCGGCTTTGCCGCCCTCCTCGCTTTATTCTGCGGTAGCGGTCACTGCACCCTTACGTCTGCGCCAGGCGGCGACGCCCATCCCAATCAGACCCGGCAGTAGAGCGGGAGTCGGAATAGGTAGCGCTTCAACCTGGAAGTTGTAGTCAACGTCCCCGGCGAGAGCCACCTCCGGGTTGCTGACAAAAGTCCGGAGGGAGTAGGGGCCAGGAGTGAAGTTACCCCCTGTCAATAGCGCTGAGATCGCCCCATCAGAAAGTCCTCCAGGCCCGTCCCCCCCATCGGTTGCAAACACGCCTGACGACAGCAGCGTTCCACCATTGCCCACAACTCCCTTGTAGAACTCATATCCCAACTGACGCACAAAATTCCCCGGTGGGACATGAGACGAACTCATCACAATTGAGATGCGATCAGCCGTCTCTCCCAGGACAAACTGGGCAAAGTCGTTCAGATCAGTGGGAGCAAACTCGCCAACAATTTGTAACGCATCACCATTTGCTGGCAAACGGCCTCCCGGTAAAGGCACAACAGTATTGGTTTCATTAATCAGTGTGGGAGGCAGAGCGGACGACAGATCTCCAGAGAGGTCTTCGTTGTATGTAAAATTTGCGGCCTGGGCAGGTGCGCTGGTCACAGCAACGGACAGGGCAGCGCCAGCCAGGGCAATGCCGATGGTCAATGATTTGAATTTCATAAATTACCTACCGGGTTATACGACGGTGAAATGAATCGTTCTCGACATTCCAACACCGGGTCGCGGCATTCTGGGGGCTACCGAACAGATTCAGTACGTCGGACAGAAGGGAAAACCAGGATGAAACCATCCAGTGTATGGACGTTGATCCTCACCGCGCTGGATGTCAGCGGGTGTCTGCAAAAGAAGCTACCGATTGAGTAGATATCTCTCCGCTGAACCGGGGAGATACCCGCCAACACAGGTAATTTCATTGCTGAAAATCTCCTTAGAGGTTGATTAAAAAAGTGAGCCAAGTATCAGTAGCCGGGTAGTGCACCAGCGGTAAATGCGACCTGATACCTCTATCAGTAATACACCCATCTTTATAGCAACCCCGTGATACAGCGCTTTGCGCTGAACTAAAACCAAACTTTGTGTTGAGAAGCGCACTCCGCGCGGTTCTCAACACAAAGTTCGTACCAGATGCACTTGAAAAGTGCTGTATCGCGCTTCGCGCTCGTATAAGGTACAGATTTTGTGAGAGAGCCGCGCTCCGCGCAGTTTTCTCACAAAATCTGTACTTCACTCGAGCGAGAACCGCTATAGATGCTTCTCAAAATGTTAGGCATCCCTGAGGAAGGCTCGTTTATCTCAAAGCGAACCTTCTTAAAGAGATGATGGCAAGACAAGAACCACCTGACATCCATCTTCTGGTAGAGACAGCCCAGTATTTTCCAGCGATCGCACCATAACAAAAACGTGCAGCACTTTGTGTTGCACGTTCTTGCAAAAATGTATTACTC
>JBIKWV010000521.1:0-4369 GCA_044356135.1 Elainellaceae cyanobacterium | reverse complement strand
CCGCTGACTGCGGAGCAACTTTGGGGCTATTTGTGGGGGCAGTTTAATACTCGTGTTGCTCCTCCAATTCCTCAATGTATTGTGCTGGCTGAATCTGAAGGACAGCTCTCGCTGAAGGAAGAAGTACAGGATAACCTCCACAGTGTTTCAGTCCTGATTCGCGGAGAAAACGGCAAACCCACTCATCCAAAAGCAGATCGGCAGTGGGTCAGGGTGAAGAACAAATTTGTTGGAGCGGTGGCATTGGAGTCAAAGCCAGCAGGATTCATTTCTCCAGAGCATCAGCTTTACTACCTGTGGCAGGCATTCTCACAGTTCAACGATTGTGAGTTCATCTGTGAACTGGCAGCAGCGGATCGGATGATGACGCGCATCACCCTACAGCGTCTTACCAAACAGAACTTCACGGCGACATTTCGAGCGAACTTGCTTCGCAACATCGATGTGGCTTCTCAAATTCGGATGAAGCAGGGTGTGGAAGCGCAGGAGCGCATCTATGAGGGTGCTCTGCCCATCTGGGTGAGCGTGATTGCGCTGATTCACCGGGATCACCCGGAGAGCCTTGCCGAAGCCTGTCAGCAGTTGACCAACGCCTTCCATCAGGGAGATTTCATTCGGGAAACGGAGGTTGCCTGGTCGCTGTGGTTGCGATCGCTTCCCATTGTCGAGGGTTGGCTGTTGGGGGACGATCGCAAGCAACTGTATCTGACCAACGAAGCTCCGGGTCTGATGCCACTTGCCTGCCCTCGTCCGGTCGATAACCGGGGTTTGGAACTGATTACCCGCGAGGGCAATATGCCCTTGCAGATTGATTTCGTCAGCAAGCATCGCGGAATTCTGATTTTTGGAGAGACCCGTAGCGGTAAATCAGTGCTGGCGGCTGAGATTTTTGTGTGGGCGATCGCCAACGGCATGAATGTCATCTCGCTTGACTATCCAAAACCGGATGGCACAACCACCTACACCGATCTGGTGAAGTTCTTTGGCGACCAGGGCGCGTACTTTGACGTGGGTTCTGAATCCAACAATCTGTTTCAGATCCCTGACCTGCGACATCTCCCCGACAAGCAACGCCAGGAGCGGCTGGACGATTACAAAGAGTTCCTGGTCAAAGCCCTGGACACGATGGTGATGGGCACAGAGACAGAGAATCAGTTGGGCAAACGGGTTCATACCGTCCTGTGGCAAGCCTTGGCAGCATTCTTCGCTGACTCCAAGATTAATGCCCGATATCAGACAGCGTTTGAGAAGGGCTTTGGCAGTGCTGCCTGGAAGAAGATGCCAACGCTAGCAGACTTTGTGGAGACGGTCTCGCAGCTCGATCTGGGTGTCGAGTCGGAGATAGTGAAGGAGGCGATCGCCACCATCCTGCTCGAACTCAGGGGTTGGCTTGCCAGCCGCGTCGGTCGCGCGATTTCTCAACCATCCACCATTCGCACCGATGCACGTTTAACGGTCTTTGCGCTCAGAAATGTCGGCGACAATATCGAGGCAGCAGTGCTCGCGCTCTCGGCGCAATCAATGGCGTTCCGCAGGGCGCTGGAGGTGACAGATTCACTGCTGGCGATCGACGAAAGCCCGATTCTGTTCAAATATAACGGCATTGCTCAGATTATTGGTCAGGTCTGTGCCAATGGAGCAAAGTCTGGAATCCGTCCGCTGATCATCGGTCAAGATCCGGATACGATCGCCAATTCCGTGGCAGGTTCTCAAATTCTCCAGAACTTAAACACCCGATTCATTGGAGCAATCCAGCCAAATGCCCTTCCGTCCTACCAGCGCTTGTTTGGCTATGATCCGGCAATCCTGATGCCCAACACCGATGAGTCTTTCCGGATTGATTCATCGCGGATTTGCTCTCACTGGCTGGTCGATGCCGACTCACGCCTGACAGTGTGTTCCCATCACCCCTCAGCCGAACTGCTGGCAGCCGTTGCAAATAACCAGAAAGAACAACGGGCGCGACAGCGGGTGTTGGCGCAGTATTCCAACAAATTTGCAGGATATTCAGCGTTTGCGAAGGAATACGTCAACGCGATTTATGCAGGGCGATCGATGGATGAGATTGCTCCTAATTCTCCTGGAAAGCCTTTTGTGAATGACGGTGTAGCTTCATCCGACCGCAGTCCTGCTGATCTAAACGGTCACCAATCAACACGAGTGAAAGCCAGGAGATAAAGATGGCTCAAACACAAAGGATAACGGGTAAACTCACAAAGCTGTTGATCGTAACGGGAACGCTGATTCCATTGCTCGGAATTGGTGCTGCTGCCGCTTCTCTGCTGCCAAACGGCGTTGGCGAGGATTGGCAACGGTGGGTTCTGGACAACTACCCCAATCCTCTGGAACAGGTTTTGGGGCAGCTACAAAAATCCAATCCGGTTGTCGAGAAGATTATGCGCGTTGCGCTGGGTGATCAGTGGCGGAATTTGCAGACGACAACCAATTCTGATTCGCCTGATCCCTACAAAGTTCGTACCGCTGAAGATTCTCCTGGGGCGGGAGTGTTGACCACGAGTCCGGTAGTTCGACAGCGAGACCTGGCGAATCTCTACGATCAGGAGTCTGCCCGGTCAGTTGCAGCTCCTGTTTTGGGAGAGCAGGGCAAAACCTGGCTGCGGGAGGGTGTGGAGCGGACAACCGGATTGGTTCAGAGTAGTCAGCAGGGGGCACAGCAAGTGCAGCAGCTCTCCCAGGCGGCACAGGGCATGAACGTTACCCAGGACGTGATGAAGAAGAATGCAGAGATTAATGCGGCGATCGCCACTCTCCTCACCCAGCAAACTCAACTAAATGCCGACAACCACACTGCACTCCTGCAACTACAACGGCTTCAGGGAATCAACGCTCAGCTCTCCGCCAATACCAGCGAGGGCATTGACGAAGTAAACCGACGCGCACGAGTTGAACGGCAGGTTGCGATCTCCGGCTCAACTCAGGCTCCCATTTTCATTCCTGGCTTACTTGGAACTGGTAAAGACACTCAAACCCGCAACAGATGATATCTAATCATTCACTGCTCCTTTCGTTCTACGCTCTACCGCTGGCAGAAGTGACTGGCGGGCTGAGCCTCATTGAGGACAGCATTCAACAACTGGATGCCGTTCAGAGAGCCTGGGATGAGCGCTGGAATGATATTTTTGGTTCTGCCAATGGGTTGTACCTGGGTATCAATCAGTTTGCCTCCATTATTGTCGTTGGAGCTTTTATCTTCTTTGCGGTGGGGTGGGTGAAGGATGCGATCGAACGGGGGATTTTCCCTGCTTTACCGAGCGTACTTTGGGTGCTGGCGATTGTGGTTCTGCTTTTCAACAACGGAGCAATGTTAGGCTCTATCACACTTGGCATTCGAGAGATTATCAACGCCCAAACTCGGACAGTCCTCAATGTCCAGATTGGTGAAGTCTCGATGCTGGAAGCACTGAATGATGTAGTGATCTCGGAACAAGCCAAAGCCCTGATCCAGCAACAGTATGCCGAATGTGACGCGAAAGAAGGAAAGGCGCAGATTGATTGTTTCCTTCAGGCAGGAGAACGCGCCCGGAGGGAACTGGAGAGGGAATACCGTTCTAGAGGGTACTGGACAGCCGGAGTGCAGAATTTGTGGAACCGGATTCAGCAAATTAATCAGCGGATTGAGCAGCAATACCGCAACGGTGCGAATCCAACCGGGAGTAATCCGCTGGCAGACGTGGTTGTCGATACCCTGGTTCAGACGAGTAGTCAGGCTTTAGCGCAGCAATTTTTGAAAGGGTGGCAGTGGGCGTTCGCCAATATGCTCGAACTGGCGATGTTGCTGACAGGGTTGATCGGGCCGATCGCCGTCGCGGGTTCCGTCGTTCCGCTTCAGGGTCGTCCACTGTGGGCATGGCTGGTGGGTTTCTTTAGCCTGGGCATGGCGAAGTTCTCCTACAACGTCATTGTGGGACTGGCGGCGACCGTGATTGTGGCTGCGGATGCTCAAACTCAGGGTGATTTTGGTTTCCTGCTGTTGATTGGGGTGCTGGCTCCAATTCTGGCGCTGGCGATCGCCGGAGGAGCAGGGATGGCAGTTTTCCGGGGTGTGTCTGGTGGTGTGACTCGCGTTATTGCAGTTGGCTCGTCTGTATTACCTTTGCCGAAGTAGATCATGCAAATTCCTGACCTGACTCGAAGAAGCAAACTACCCAAGATTGACTCCAGCGACATCCTTCCTCTGGCGTTCGCAGGCTTGTCGCTTGGCGTGTTAATTCTCTCTGTAGCGCTGTTCTGGTTGGCAGTCTCCTTTTCCAGGTTAGCCAACCAGAAGCCTCCCACCCTGGTGCAACAGGTTGATGGACACGCATTCTCGGTGCGTCCTGCTGACCATTCCTATCGGGAACCAGAAGGT
>JBIKWV010000019.1:0-14397 GCA_044356135.1 Elainellaceae cyanobacterium | reverse complement strand
ACTTTCACCTGGGGGAAACTGCCGGGGGATCAGAAAAAGACAGTTGATGAGGGGATGGCGATCGCAGGCAATAAGCGGGTCTCAACGGCTGCCTGGGAAGCCTCCTTTGCCCTTGCGCCTGATTTTCGAGATGCCTTCCTTCACCAACTGGCAACCGACGTGATTCCTGATGGGGTCTTTGATGGCAAGGTTTCAGCAGTACTGGTGCCACAGCAGGTTTCTCCTCCCCAGACTGCCGGGGAAGGACGCTGGCAGGTAGACCTGATCGCTACTCGCATTCTATTTGACGACGCTAACCCCGCAGGCACGACTATCCCATTCAACCGCAGGATTTTCGTGAGAGCGGTTGAGCCTGCCCGCCAACCCCTGATCCAGGATGCTTCTGAATATCAGCGAGTCGTGTACCGGATGTTGGAAGGCGGTATCCAGATTGAAGAAATCCGTCCCCTAACCACCGAGGAGTTAAACCGATGAAAGACACCCCGCCCGCAGAAACCAATCTTGAATCCCTCAAGCAGATGATTGGTGTGCCAGATATCGCGCAACCGTTGCTCAAGGATGATGCCTTTCCCGGCGAAGACGTTCATTCTGATCGTCCTACCTGGAAGCTGCCGATTCCCAAGCTGATGCTGATTGGCGGTGCGCTGCTGCCTGTATTCGCCTTTGCAGGCTACTTCATGATGAGTAGCCAAAACCTGCGTCATAGTGAAGCTGCGACCAACTCTTCCCACACAGGTGCGGGTGGCTCTCAGCCAGAGCAGGCAACAGAGGAATTGAGGCAAGCCAGAGAGGAAATTGCAGCCCTGAAATCCAGAATGGCGTTGAATGATCAGGCGTACATCCAAACTCAAAGACCTTCTCAGAGCCAGCGAGAAAGACCTCCTGTGGCAGTGCAGAGACAAACTCCTCAAACCAGAACACCCGTCATCTCAAACCCGCCTGCTGCTGTTCGGTCGGTTCCATCGTCTCCTGTCATCAGCTATCGTTCACCTGCTCCTCAAATCCAGATGGCTCCTGTCAGGAGTATGAATTCTCCCAGAAATCAGGCCCCTCAGACTGATCCGGTGGAGGAGTGGCAGCGGTTGGCGCGATTGGGCAGCTATGGCGCGATCGCCCCACCTGAAACGTTACCCACAACAAGAACTTCTCGTTCACAGCCCAACGTCGAATCCCAGCGAAATGCCTTAATCGCTTCTGCTACAACGATTCCAACGGCTCAAATTGCTCCAACATCTGCTGACCAGGCAGTGGCTCCGGAGGCTACCCGCTCAATTGAGGAGTTTGATTGGACAGAACCCCAAAACTCCAGCCCTCCTGCTGCGAGAACAATCTCAGTTGCTCAGGCTGACAACTTGGAGCAAGGGACTGTAGAGGGCGGAGGTGGTTCAAGAGCGATCGCCAGTCCCGAAATTGACGAATCTGCGAATCCAGGGGCGATCGCAGAGACAGTAACAGGCGATGTTGCCGGAGGGGTGAATCCATCAACAATTGCTCCAGATGTTTCAGGAACACCTTCAGAAGCACCAGAAATTCAAAGAAGTGAATATCCCGCTGGTACTGTCCCGTATCCACCTGTTTTGACAGAGGCAGAGACCGCCGTACTTCAGGAACAGTCCGAGATGCAATCTCTCATTGCAGGAGCTAATGCTCCCGGACGATTGGAAACTTCAGTGATTCTTGAGAATCCCGATGATCAGGGTCGCTATCTGGTCGTTCTTGCAGAGCCACTGAAGGATAATCGGGGCAGAATTGTGATTCCGGCTGATGGAAAACTGCTGGTGCGTGTTGACGGCGTTTCCGGAAATGGATCAGTAAAGCTATCGGCAACTCAGGCGGTGTGGCAAACGGAGGTAGGACAACGGGAAGTCGTACTGCCAGAGCAGGTAATTTTGATTCGGGGCGAAGACGGAAATCCGCTGGTTGCCGAGATTCATCATGATCGCGAGGCAGCGATTACTGCAAGGGATGTTGGGCAATTTGCACTGGGTGCCATTCGAGGGGCAGCATCGACCTACACTCGTGCGAATACCCGTGTCCAGACAGGCAATGGAGCAACGATCATCACTGAGAACAATCCAGCGCCCAACATTCTGGCGGGAGCATTGGAAGGAGGAACAGATGCAATTCTCGACACGATTACGGATCGGAATCAACGTGCAGCAGAAGCATTAGAACAACGTCCACACATTCCTTATATTCAGGCGGGTACGCCCGTCCAGGTCTTTGTAAATCAGTCCATGCAAATGCCGATGTAACATCCACTCGTTCATTTGAAATCCTACAAGAGGAATCCACCATGAAACGACAATGGACAGTCGTAGGGATTGCTTTGTATATTTTTAGTTGGACAGCGTCCGTCCAGGCGCAAGCCATCAGAGCAATTCCCGCCAGTCAGGCGCGGGGAGAAACGCAAATTGTTACGGTTGACCTCTACCGGGGATACGGTGTCACCCTCAACTTTCGCCCCATTAATGAAACGATTCGCCGTGCCTGGTTGGATAATCCGTCTCAAGTCACCCTTGATTTTGATGACTCCAGGTGTGCAGTTTTGGGAGAGTCAAGAGAATGTGCTGCAACAGTGATTCATCTGCGTCGGATCAATCCGCTCAACTTTCCAGGTTTGCCTTCAGCGGGGACAACAGCGTTAACGGTTTTGACCGATACAGGAATTTATAAGTTCCAACTGTCGTTCCCAGGCTCAGGGACTCCATCCTACTACACACTGGCGATTCAACCCGATCGCGGTTCTCCACGTCCTTCATTAACTTCATCAACGAGACAGAGCGGTGTACCTCTGGTGGAGCAGGGATTGAGAATCGCCCAAATCAGAAATTTAATTTCGGAGCGCGATCCCCTGTGGAGTCGCCTTCAAACCTTCCTACAGCTCGTGCGCCAGGGTGTGCCTGTATCAGAGGCCACTCGTAGAGCAGGAGTATCCCAGAGTCTGATCGTGCGACTGACAGAAATGGGGCAGGGAACTGCTGAACCAGCGAGATTTTGATGTTTTTGAGGGGAGCATCGTGAGAAGGGAGCGACTTGAACAGGGAATCTGGCATCGATGGAAAGTGCTGCTGGTCACGCTGGTTCTGGTGCTTCTCGTCTGGTTGCTGCCTGCGGCTGCATTCGCAGAACCAATCACTGAGCCGTCCATCCCAACTGTACCGATTGAGTGGGAGGGGCACTATGCCCGCACTCCCGACTGGTCGCGCATCACGTTCAGAACACTTCCTCCCATCCTCTCCGATGGCTCCTTTGAATCGCCTCCTGATGTCAATGGGATGCTCGGCTACGACCTCTCCCGCATCTGGAAGGCAGGACAAACCGCAGACACGTATCTGAAATTAGGCGATTTTCAAAGTAGTCTCTACCTGCAAATCTTCAATCTCTACACGATCGCCCAATCCACTCACCTTGACCTCAAGCAAATTGCCCTGAGCGCATTGGAAATGGCAGCATGGCAAAGTCTGGACGATTTGGTCACGGCAATTCCTGGTCTGGGTAATTTTCGAGTTTCTGAGGTTCCAGCGATCGCCGCTCTTCTCCGCAAGAGTAACGGCTTTCCAGGAACTCCTGGGTTCAACCCCAACGCCACAATTCCTGGAGGGGACACGATCGCCGATGTTCTCAACGCCAACCCTGATTTGGGGCAATTAAAATTGGGAGACCTGGGCGAACAACTCAACAGCTTTGCGATCGCCGACATCCCAGGCTTGCAGAATGTCCCACTGCAAAATCTAAAGGACTGGGGAGACAGCACAATTGGCGGTGTGCCGGGACTGGCAGATGTGCCGTTTGATCAGATGCCCAATCCTGTTGGGGCGGCAGGCATTCTGGGGATGGTGGATGTGGTTTATGGAGCGGCAGAGAGCGATCGCCAGAACACCATCTCCGGCAGCAAACAGGAAGGATTTGCAGTCCCCTGCCAGACCGAGTGCGGATATGTAGAAATGGCAGGCTCTCCCGCACTCTACGGTAAACAATGGATTTCTGGCAAATATCAGAAAGTCCGGGGCGGTGAAGGTGCCCTTGCTGCGGTCAATGGAGGGAAGGAACCAACCGGACGGCATCCTTTCGGTGACGCTTTCAAAGTCGTGCTGTGGGACGTGGACGAGTTCAGTGGAACTGCCAGCACCGCATTGTTCTTCCGCATCTGCCACCACTTCCTGGGCTGTACACCTTACTTCCTCGGTCCCGTCCCCTTCCTGAGCTACGGGGAGAAAGAGTTCATGCTGGTGGGATTGCTCGACTCCTTGGGGGGGAGTAGTGCTGCTGCCTCCATACCGACTGAAGTTTGGGAGCGAGCCAGAGCCTTTGGGGTTCCCTCAGAGGCGTTAGCGGGTCTGGGAGGCTTCACGGGTTGGGGTGGATTCAGCCTTTGCGGTGAAGGCTTGGGAGGCGTGGACTTTGCAGCGCTGGCGGCGGCATTTTCCAGCATTGAGGGCAACTACAGTTCGGTTGGCACCTATGTTTGCGATGGGGATGGCAACTGCGGACGAGGACTGGGACGATATCAGTACATGAGCTATCGGGCGGATGTGAGGTCAGCAATTCGACAGCAGCCCGGTGGAGCCGCGTTTCTGGCAAAACTGGATTCAGGGGCAGGAGTTACCAGTGCAGAACTGGACCGCTTCTTTCCATCCACCGTACAGGACAGCATTTTCAAAGGGGATCAGACTCGCAATCTTCAGCAGGCGATGCAGGAAGGATTCTCCGGCAGTCGGTTAATTGAACGGGTTGGGCAGATTCACTTCGGCGGTTCCGGTGCTCCGATTGACGGAGGCGCTTCTGATATTCACGGCAGACTGACCCTCAAAACCTATGGACAGAAATTGGGACAGCAATATGAAAGCGCTCTAGCGGCAGGTGTGGGGAGAAAATGCACCACTGCTGACAATGGGCTGGATAAGGGTCTACCTGCGGGTTCAGCCAATCAGCGAATTTCTCAATCGCTGGAGCAGATGGGTAACTTCGCCACTTCATCAGGTCCCAGCAGCGGCAGGCTTGCCTGTGCCTGGGCAGTGAACCGTGTGTTGAGCAATGCCGGGATTCAACCGCTGGGCAGTAACCCCAACTATGTCCCCTCTGTTGAAGCTGCATTACGAGGAGGACGCGGTACTCCAGTCAGTCAATCTCAGGCACAGGCAGGTGATATCGTGATCGCCTCTAACGCTGGGCATATCGGAATTTGTTTGAATCAGGGCTGCACCAGAGTTCGTTCTAATTCATCAAGTCGTGCCCGATTTACCTGGGATTCTAATTTCAATTTTGATGGAGAGTACGGTGGAGGACAAAGTCGGGTTTATCGAGTGAAATCGTAGTGAAAGTCATGAGGAGGAACAGTCGAATGAACAGGAAAAAACGGACTTTTAGGAGAGCGATCGCCCGGATCTCGCTGATCATCCTGTTGATGATTTGCGCCATTGGTATCGCCAATGTTGGAGCTGCGAACCAGTTGAATCTACCCATGCTTGCACAGACATCTTCAACCATCGATTCAACGGTCGCCCGTGCCACACTCAACCACCTGCTGCAAAACGCTCAAAATCCCAGACAACAACCAGAAGTTTACCGGACGATCGTTGAAGGCAATTACGCGCTGGCAACCTGGAGCTGGGGAGAAAGTGGAGGACAAACTGTCCTTGCAAAAAAGAATAGGCAATGGACGGTCTTAACCTCTGGAGGTGGTGCAGTGGATGTCGCAACCCTCCAGGAGGCAGGCGTTCCCGCAAACGTTGCTCAACGGCTAATCGAGCGCGACCAGGCGGCGTGGCAACAATGATGGGAGAGTCAGCCATGCGAAGAACATTCCTCATTCGGGTTGTCATTCTTCTCCTGCTTGTATTCTCAGCAGGAGGAATTTATGCAGCCCTGCCCAAGGTGAATGAGAGTGGCTGGCAACACGCATCAGAGGCAGCGCCACCAGGACTGATGGAACAGGTCGTTCGAGAGAACATCAGCCCGAATGCTCAAGTCAACTCTGGGCAGATGAAGATCTGGAAGATTCAACGCTCCGGGCAGCCTGCGCCAATGTATTTGATTGACTCTCGCGTTGCCAGTTCTGCGACAACATCCCCTCTCTGCGGTGCATCAGGCTGCGCCTTCTTCGGGTATGTCCGTCAAGGCGAAGGCTATCGCCGGGTATTTGCCTCCTATCTTGATCCTCGGCTACCACCGAACATTCCTTTGTTCGAGTTAGTGAATCATTCCAGCAATGGTCTTCCGGTTCTAAAAATCAACCAGTTGGAAGGGAATCAGAGCCAGCAGTTGACGCTTACATTCAACGGTCAGATGTACGAAGTTACGGAAACTCAGTTGCTTCCCCAGCGATATGAATAGCGATCGCCCCACACCCATCAGTACCCAAACCGTCTCTGAGATCATTCAGGACGTAGCTCAGCCTCTCCTGGATTCAGGGATGGGACTGCTGCTGTTGGGCATGGTGCTTTTCACCGTTGCGATGAATCTGCTGGACTCCAGCAAGAAAAGCAAAATCTCTACGGGACGATTTGCAGGACGCGCAGAGAAGTGGGCGGCGATCGCCACCGCAAAACAACAGCGCAAACAGCGGCATCCTGCAAAAGTTGCGCTGAAAGCGGGAAATTTGGAAATTCCTCAAGCGCAGCAGAGCATTATTGTGGCTGGGGCACCCGATTCTGGAAAGACCTTCAGTATCATCGACCCGGCAATTCGGGCGGCGATCGCCCAGGGATTCCCAATTGTGGTGTATGACTTCAAAGGAAGCCAGCTCGAAGCCCATGCTGCCTGGGCTGCAAAGCAAGGATACCGGGTTGATATTTTTGCTCCAGGACAACTGTATACGGGAGTGTGTAATCTGCTGGATTTTCTCAAAGATGAAGCTGATTCCCTGATGGCATCCCAACTCGCCTACGTGATTCAAAGGAACGCTTTGCGGGACAGCGGCTATCGAGAGAACGATTTTTTCAACAATGCTGGAACCAATCTGGTGGAAGCAGCCATGCTGCTGGCGAAGATGACTCCGTATCCAGATCTGCTGATGGCAAGCAAAATTCTCAACCTGTCAGATCTAGCTGCACGAATTCGATACTCCGCAGAGACAGGCTATATTCCAGTGTGGACGTTGGAGAGCTTCAGTCAACTGCTGTCATCTGAAGGTGCAGAGAAGCAAATTGCAGGTATCGTCGCGACCGCACAGCGGGTCTTCAAAAGTTTTACAGGCAAACAACTGGTATCGAGCTTCTGTAATGAAACCACCATCCCCCTCGATTTAGAGGGAAAGCAAATTCTTTTTCTCCAGGTAGACCTGCAAAAGCGTGATGCGGTGAGTCCGCTCATAGCGGCAATTCTGCACCTGATCGTGACGCGAAATTTTGCCCGTCCTCGAAAAGATCCACTGGTGATCGCCCTGGACGAACTGCCAACCCTGTATCTCCCTGATCTACCCAAATGGATTAACGAGTTTCGCGCCAACGGCTTTGTGGGAGTGCTCGGCTATCAAAACTTTTCCCAGCTTCAACACATCTACGGACGTGAACTATCCAGAGTGCTGTTTGCAGCTTGCGGCACAAAGGTATTTTTCAACCCAAAAGATCGGGAAACAGCGCAGGAGTTTTCGGGCTATCTGGGTGAGAAGGATGTCAGCCTGTATACTCGCTCCCGAAGCCACGGTTCTCATAGCAGCAGTAGTCGCAGTGAACAATATCAGAGAGTTCCTTTATTCACACCGGATCAGGTTTTGAAGCTGGATCAGGGGGAATGCATCTTCATCAATCCTGCCTACAAGGGGCGTGGGGAGTCCTCAGTCCCGATGAGGGTGAAGGTGAAAGTGCCACGGCGTGAAGTTCAGATTCAGCAGAGGAGTGTGGAATTGTGGCACGAGTACGTGTGCGATCGCCTGATTCAACGTGCCCAGCAAACGCTGTCCGCCACCGACCTGGAACAGGCAAATGAGATTCGTCGGGAAATGGCTGAGCGATTGTTCCCACTCCCGATTAGGGATACTAGCAAAGCTTCTGGAGATTTCCAGGGGATGGCGGACATAACAGAGGACGAATTTGACGAAGTATTTCGATGACAGGAGTAATAACCATGAAATTATCTGAATCAGATCAAGCGATTCCCACCGATTGGGGACTGTCTCCTCAAGCAGCCGCAGTTCTTTCCAAGGAACCAGAAATTCTCAAAGATTTGGCATGGGACAGGAAACTTCCCGCATTTCCCTCGGATTACCTGCCCACATCTGTCGAGGTTTTATTTGATGACATTCCCTACATTCGCTCTTTTATGGGTGAGATAACGTATCTGCGCAATTGTGAGGCAGACTATCAACCTCTATTTGTTGAATATCGTTTCGATGACGAGATTGCCCTCTTTCACGTTAATGGTGAATACGTTGTGAATCGTATTGAGGCAATGGCTCGGAAGGCTAACCAGAATCGTCTATTCGTTTTGGGAGGTAATTGAGATGGTCTTCATCGTAAATCCCGCTGAAGCTCAGGCAATTCAGGAAGACGAGGCGCAATTGATGGCGGCGATCGTTCAGGCATCTCGCAGCATTCCAGGTTTGCTGTACATCTCACAAACGACTGTCACCCAAACATCTGAGCAACTACGGATTCAGATGGGCAGGCGTGTGGTTTATGGACAACTGGCAGATGGTCCTTTTCGTAATGAATTAAACTCCAATAGCCTGAGAGTGATTTTTGATGCCCTGCAAAAACCTGTGACAGAAGGTGCTGATTCGAAGCTTTATCAGGGCAAGATTCCGACAATCGAAATCAGAAACGGAGAAACAATCCTGTTCCGAGAGGAGAGGAACGGCACCATCACCATCAACGAAATCCAGCTTCAGACCGAGCAAGAGGCTGTTATTGAGCAACCACCTCCCACACAGACACCTGTAGCCGTTCAAGAAAAACCTGAGACAATTGCTGCTGCTCATATCGCTCGATGGCTTCTGAACCCGTTGGGTGACGAGCTTCCTCTGTATGAGGCGGTTACGATTCAGGGATACCGAATTGCTGGAGAGGGCGATCGCATCACGGTAACAAAGGGCAGCAATCTGGTGCTGGTTGAACAAAATGGCGAAGTTGCAGCAGACCAAATGGATCAGGAGGATTGGGAGGTATTTCAAAGCCTTCAGCAGCGTAATGACCACCAACAGATTGAAGAAATGCCTGCTCATCAACAATTTGTTCTTCCTGATTTACCCATAATTGAGCAACAGAGTCAGCCAGCAACGGTTGATGTTCCCCTGATTGAGGAGACCCCGCCAGCGATCGCCACCCTGGAACGGGAAACAGCAAAATTACCCGACAGTGAAACCAAAGAATTCCTGCAAGCCACAACTCAGAACTGGAAACAGCAGCTTCAGGAGGGGTTGAAGGCGAAGATTCAACAGGGTTTCAACTGGCTGGCTTCTCGTCCTGAAGTTCTGCGAAATCAAGGACTTGCTCATGCTGCCATCGAACTATTCAACCGGGGGTACGAACGCACAGGAGAGCGCTCCTATCAGGTGGGAGAGTATATTATCAATTTCAAGGGAGGGAGTCTTTACACGCTCAGGGACAACCGAGGAGAACTGATGCGCTTCCAGACCACTAAATCCATCATTCCCGGTATGGGTGGGCAGCAGGTTCAGGTGCTTGCGGTGAGCGATCGACTGAACGACTTCCAGCGCACAGAACTGCTAACGATGCAGCGTGACCGATCCGTGATACCCCAGGGAGATATGGATGTCGAGGCGAATTACGCTGCCAGAACCAGAAGGCTCGAACAGACGGTCAGGGGGTTTCTCCGCAATCATGCCAAAGCCACTGTTTGGGACAAAGAAGGGGGCATGTTCAAGTTAGAAATGGGTGCTGAAGGCTATCTGTGTATTACCGATAAGCAGAATGGGCACGGAGTGGTCTTTCAGCGACAAAATGGCGAGGTCTTTTCTAAACTCGGTGCTAAAGACTTCGCCCACTTTGACCGTCTGGCAACTCGGATGCAGCAGGTAGAGCAACAGCAGCCGTTGCAACAGGTACAGCCGCCGTCCCACTTCAAGATGTGGCTTCCCCAGAACTCACCTGCACTGGAGTTGGAATAGGGAGGTCAATTATGCGGGTTGTCGTCGTCATTCCTGGTTTCGTTCTACTGCTGGTTGCCATTTTCTTTATTGGTGTGACTCGTGGAACTCCAGACCCAGAAACCCTGTATCCCTCCCCCAAAAACGTAGAGGAGTTTCTAAGTCGCGGCAGACTTTACGAGAAACACAAAAAGTACGAACAAGCCCTGGCAGATTACACCCAGGCAGCCAAACTCGCACCTTCTAACAGCAGTGCGTATCTGGGGCAGGCTGCGGCTCTGTCTGCGCTGAATCGACATGCTGAGGCGATCGCGAAATACCAGATTGTCAGACAACTGGATCAGCAAAACGGGTTCAGCACCCGAATGACGGACTTATTGATTGAATCAGAGCAGAAAAACCTGCAAAAGCGACAGTAGCAATCTCCTTGGAGGCTCTATCATGAGCCAACCTCTTATCCAGGCATTCTTAGAGCAGTTTCTATCTGGAAGCCAGTTTTCAACCATTGTCGAAGCCCGAAGATTCGCTGAATCAGTATTGGGGGTCACCATTGCTCCCGGAACCGCTTTAGCCAAGCGAGTGGATGAGGCGATCGAAGCTGCAATTGTTCGTGCTGCCACCGCAGTAATTGAGGATTCGCTGACGACGCATGAGTCTTACGATCGCCTGGTCGATTTATTACAGCGCCAGCCAAACTTAAGCGTTCGATCATCCACGTCAATTCTCCAGCAGGCATACAGTACACCAGTTCCGATCGCCTACCTTGCCTCGGTCTTGGCAGGAATCACACCTGACTCGACTGTGTATGAACCAACAGCAGGCAACGGCGCATTGTTGATTGCAGCGAATCCAGCGAAGGTAATTGCGAATGAGTTGAATGGCGATCGCTTCTCTGAACTTAAAACCCGCAACTACGACCAACTCACCCAAGAAGATGCCCTGATTTACCGACCACAAAATCAAGTTGATGTTGTCATTTGCAATCCACCTTTCAGCTCGATTCTGGATGTCAATCAACGCACCCAACGATTCTGGATCTATGACACCTGGACAACCCAGATTGACCATGTTATCGCCCTAAATGCCCTGCAAATAATGAAGGACGACGGTCGAGCCGTGCTGATTCTCGGTGGCAAGCTGGGCAGTGACGAGGAATTACGCTCCGATCGCTACAACACCCGCGAAAGTCGAGCCTTTTACTACCTCCTCTACAATCACTACAACGTCACCCAGCATTTCTCAATCTGGGGCGATCTTTACCGCAAACAGGGAGCGGGCTTCCCCATCGATCTTGTGGTGATTGAGGGGAGGGGACGCTCAGAACTTGTTCTCCCTGCCGCCGATGTCCCACCCATCTACAGATCCTTCACCGAACTCAAGGAGCGCTTACCGAATGAACCGATACGAAGACTATCCTCAGATCTGGGCACCGACCCACTATCCATCGCTATTCGTGGTGAAAGTGCCGGAGGCGATCGCCACGCTCGAAGAAAAATCCTACCGGAATTTGATGGTGGAACGAGTCAGTTGGATGATCCAGCAATGGGTGAGCTACACCAGCCTTCAAGACACTCAAAAGCTTTTAGCAACGACCCTGAGCGAACTGCACCCGTCCCAGGACTACCCCTTAATCGATCCGGACGAAGAGACCTTCTCGGAAATGATTTGGCGACAGGAGTGGGGGGAAACCTTCATTCTGCACAACCACCGCTTCAGCGAGGCACTGTGGCTGATGGGGATGGACGAAACAGGTTTTCCGGTGAACCCCTTCAACAGCAGTCACCCCGAATTCGATCGCCTGACCGAAGTACATCAGGAAACCGATCTGGAAACGTGGCTGAGCGAACTCACGCCATCCAACTGGGATTAGCAGAGGCAAGAAATATGGAACCTTCAGAAGCTGCTACACCATCAGATGCCTATTCTCAACCCCGACAGGTGCCCTACATCCCCAAAAGTCGGGGACCGTTTACCAATACCTTAATTCCCTACAACATGGCGAGTGCCGCTCAAACAGCGCTGGACAGGTTTGAGCAGCAGTATGGCGACATTGACGAATATTTGGCAGAACGGCTGGGATATGCTTCGGTAAATGAACTCCACCAGTATTTCAGTGCAGAACAGGTGGATGCTGCTGCAATGGCGATCGCCAACATTGAACAGGGAGCAGGCTTCATCACCGGAGACCAAACTGGCATCGGCAAAGGGCGCATCTGTGCCAGCATCATGCGCTATGCTCAGCAGCACGGCAAAGTGCCCATCTTCGTTACCAAGGACAAGCCGCTGTACGCAGACATGATGCGGGATGTTGCTGACATTGGAATGCGTCGGTTTTATCCCTTTATCACCGACACCAACACCGAGATCCCCCTGACGAACGGTGGACTATTGAAAACCGGGAGAGCCAGCCAGCAGGAAAAAGAAATGCTGGAAATGATGCACTCCCGCAAAGCAGGCAGCTACAGCGCCATTTTCACGACCTACAGCCAACTCCAGACGGTGGGCAAGAAGGAACCTTTACGGCGGGAGTTTCTGAGGGCGATCGCTCCCAACGCCATCCTCATCCTGGACGAGGCACACCAGGCAGGCGGTAGCCAGACCGGATGGAAGGAAAGCGGACCACCAGATCGCGCAGAGTACGTCCGTGAACTGATTGATTTGTCTGCTGGGGTGTTCTACTCCTCCGCCACCTACGCCAAACGTCCCGATGTGATGGACCTGTACGCCCGCCGCACTGACCTGCGGCTGGGTGTCAGCAGCATGAGTACGCTGGAAAACATCTTGACTCGTGGGGGAGTACCCCTCCAGCAAATCGTCGCCAGCAAGTTTGTAGCATCGGGTCAGATGCTCCGGCGAGAGCGCTCCTACGAGGGCATCAGCTTTCAGGCAAAAGTGGTTTCGGTGGATCGAGAGATCGCAGACCAATTTTCTGCGGCAATGCGGGCGATCAAAGATTTTGACCGGGCAAAACAGAAGGCAATCAAGGAAATCAGCAAGCAGCTCAAACAGGAAGCAAAACAATTAGGGGAAGATGGGGCGATCGGTGAAGTGGGTGCCAAAAGTACAAACTTCACCTCACTGATGCACAACTGCATCGAACAGGGACTGCTGGCTCAGAAGGCAGAGGCAACGGTTCAGGAGGCAATTCAGGCGATTCAGGATGGACAGAAGCCTGTCATTACCGTTGCCAATACAATGGGCAGTTTCATCCAGACCTATGCCGAAATTCACGATCTCAAACACGGAGATCCGCTTGACTTATCCTTTGCTAACCTGCTGCACCGCTATCTGGAGCGATCGCGCGATGTCACCATCACTGACTACCGTGGATTCAAAACCCGTCGTCGTCTGACCGATGCAGAACTGGGAGAAGCAGGTGTAGCGGCTTATGAAGACGCACTGGAATGCATTCAGGAGGCAGATTTCAGCACTATCCCAATCAGCCCAATCGACTTCATTGAACAACAGTTGGAAAGAGCTGGCTACAGCGTCAAAGAGGTCACTGGACGGAAGGCTGGCATTGATTACGCCGCTGACGGCTCCATGACCTACAAAGTTCGTTCTGATCAAGAGGTAACCGCAAAAGCCAAAATTGATGCGGTCGCCCAATTTAACGCAGGAGACGCCGATGTGATTCTCCTGAACTGCTCTGGCTCCATAGGTATCTCCCTCCACGCCTCAGAGAAGTTTGCAGACCAGCGCCCCCGTCACATGATTGTTGCCCAGGCGGAACGCGACATCAACGTCTTCATGCAGATGCTGGGGCGCGTTCACCGTACCGGACAGGTAGCGTTGCCCAGCTACACCCTGCTGATGGGTGACATCCCGGCAGAGAAACGACCCGGCGCGATCCTCTGCCGCAAGATGGCAAGTCTCAACGCCAACACCACTGCATCCAGGGAAACCGATATCTCCATCAGCAACGTCGTGGACTTTATGAATGTCTATGGGGAGCAGGTTGTATCAGAACTGCTCAACGATGACCCAGAACTAAACGCCAAGCTGGATTTCCCCACTACCAAAGCTGAAAACGACTCCTCTGAGATTGCTCTCATCAAGAAGGTGACAGGCGCAATCCCACTGCTTCCCATTGCAGAGCAGGAAGCGGTCTATGACTTGATTGAAGCCGAGTACCGTGATCTGGTTGACCAGGCGCGAGCGATGGGCGAAAACATCCTGGAGGCAGACCAGCTTGACCTGGATGCGCGAACGCTTGCTCGTATGGAAGTCATTCCTGATGAAAGCGGCGTTCAAAGTGAGTTTACTGGAGCTGTCTTCCTGGAAGTCGTGGATGCCAAGAGTCAAACCAAGCCCCTGACCCAGCTCCAGATGTTGAATGCGGTTCGGGA
>JBIKWV010000489.1:0-4544 GCA_044356135.1 Elainellaceae cyanobacterium | reverse complement strand
GGGTGCGGTGCCAACCACCGCACCACTTCTAATGTGAGTGCTGAGAGATCAGGTGTCTTGAGACGCAGCAGCATCCCGTTTCTTGCGTAGCGCTGCCAATCCCAGACCGATCAGCCCCGGCAGCAGGGCAGGGGTGGGAATCGCGGTGGCAGAGGTCGCGCCAACCCAGATAGAGCCTTCTCCCGCTTCACCGGGATTATCGCCGTAGTTGCCGATATGAACCGCTGCGAAGATGTTGTTCAGCGTATCTTTAGCCAGCAAATCCTCATACGTCAAAACACCACCGTTGGCCAGGGAAATTAAGGCGCTGAAGGTGTCGGTCGTGCCAATGTTGCCATTCCTGGGAATCGCCAGGTCTAATCGTCCCTGATAGCCGTTGGCTCGCACATCGTTCTCATCAACGACGATGGATGAAGAGGAAATCGCGAATGGAGAGGCGTTGGAGAACTTGCTGTCGAGATAGTTGAGATTAACCTCCAGAATTTTGTTGACAGTCCCCGTTAGATCAAGATTGAGTCTAACTCCGTTCCCTTCATTCTGTAGCGTCAGCCTGCCAAAGGAGACTTCAGGAGCAGGGAGACCGCAGGTTGGCCCACCACTAAAGTTTTGGGAGCCAACGTTACCTGAAATAACGCAATTCAGATTGAGTTCTGCAAATGTTGCTGCCTGGGCAGTGTGGGGGTGCAGCAGGGATCCGGCGATCGCAGCACTAAGGGCAATCATGCCAATCATTAACTTGTGCATCATAGAACCTCGAACAAGAGTAAACAGCGTCCTTGCGTTTCGTTATTCTGGTAGTGCCCCTTGTTCGGATCGATATCTTTAAGCCTAAGATGTCATTATTCGTTTGTAACGCAGGGCACTTTATCTTCACCATCATTTTGTTTTTTCTTAATCTTGCAGAATGAATATTGAGACCCTGGCGGTTCATGCAGGCCGAGTGCCCGACCCCACAACGGGTGCCATTGCTCCCCCTTTGTATCTCTCCACCACTTTTGAACGAGCCACTGACGGCAGTTATCCGCAGGGGTACCTGTATGCCCGTATGGAGAACCCCAATCGGGACATGCTGGAGCAGTGTCTTGCCGCCCTGGAGAGAGGGGCGGCATCGGCGGCGTTTGCCTCTGGTTCCGCTGCAACTCTGGCGGTGTTTCAAGCCTTGAAACCGGGTGATCATGTGCTTGCCCCGCTCGATGCCTACACGGGAACGACCAAAATTCTGCGCGACATTTTGACTCCCTGGGGATTAGAAGTTTCGTTTGTGGATATGACGGATCTACAGGTTGTGGAGCGATCGCTCCGTCCCAACACCCGTTTACTCTGGGTCGAAACGCCCTCCAATCCCCTGCTGAAAGTCACCGATCTATCCAAAACCGCTGCCCTGGCCCACGCTGTCGATGCGCTGTGCGTTTGTGACAACACCTGGGCCACACCCGTGATTCAGCGCCCTCTGGATCTTGGCCTGGATCTGGTGATTCACTCAACGACGAAGTATCTGGGGGGGCATAGCGATGTCCTCGGCGGTGCGGTAATCAGTCGGGAGGACAGTGAGATTTTTCAACGCATTCGTCAAATCCAGACGACAGGTGGAGGAGTGGCAGCACCCTTTGACTGCTGGCTGGTGCTGCGTGGGATTCAGACACTGCCCTATCGGATGCGGGGACACTGTGAGAATGCCATGCAAATCGCACACTGGTTAAGCCAACATCCCGGCGTAGAAGTGGTGCATTATCCGGGACTGGAGAGCCACTCAGGACATGCGATCGCCGCTCAACAAATGCGTCAATTTGGGGGAATGCTGTCGGTGCAGGTAAAGGGCGGACGGGAGGCCGCGTTTGCGATCGCCAGCCGCGTGAAGATATTCAAACGAGCCACCAGCCTCGGCGGAGTTGAAAGTCTTTTAGAGCATCGCGCTTCGATTGAGGGGCCAGGAACGCAAACGCCTGAGAATCTCTTGCGAATTTCAGTTGGACTGGAGCATCCGGTTGATTTGATTGCAGATCTGGAACAGGCGATGGTTTGATGCCTCTGTTGTCAGAATGCTGAAAAGTTACGAAGCGATCTACGAAAACGGGCAGGTGAATCAGATTGCCGTGACGCAGCTCCTGATTGATGCAAGCAGCCTGTAGGCGACTGGGAGAAGCGGAGGGGGGCATGTTGATCGAGAGGCTGCGTCACTCGTAGAATGGAGTTCTTAACGGGCAATCGCACCATTAACAGTGGTACCTGGATGCCCCTTAAGGAGTATCTTGCTTGTGGCTCAATGGTTGAGCAGAAGTTGAACCGAAAAGAGTTGGGTAGAAAGAAAATGCAGATTGAAATTGCATTGCCAGACGATGTGGCCCGTGATTTGACTGTCAAGTGGGGGAACCTGGAACGTCAAATTCTAGAGTTGATCGTTGTTCAGGCATACCGGGATGGGGTCATCAGTGCAGGAAAGGTGCGACAACTGTTAGGCATGGCAACCCGTTTGGAAGTTGATGCCTTCCTCAAGCAAAAAAATGCTTTGTTGCACTATGACCTGGAAGAATTAGAGGCAGATCGACAGACCCATGATGCTTTGAGGGCTGAAGGCAAACTCACAGCATGATCCTCGTTGCTGATATCTCACCTCTTTGTTATCTAATTCTGCTCGGACAAATTGATCTGTTGACCCGGCTTTATGGCCAAGTTGTCATTCCCCAAGCGGTGCGAGATGAACTGGCAAATGAGCGATCGCCCATTGAGGTTCAACAATGGATCGCTTACCCTCCCGCTTGGCTAACGGTTCAGACAGTTGAAAATCAGCCCGGTGTAGACCTTGCAGATCTCGATCCAGGGAAGCAGGCAGCTATTTTGCTTTTTGAACAATTGGAGGCAGATGTACTGGCGATCGATGAAATGTTGGGGCGAAAGATCGCTAGAGCACGAGGGCTACGGGTGATCGGGTTACTGGGTATTTTGGAGGAAGCAGGCAAACGAGGCTGGATCGATTTGCCAATCGTTTTGGAGCAGTTACAACGAACCAGCTTTCGTGTATCAAATCAATTGATTCAGCAGATTTTGAGCCGCTTGGAGCAATTGTGAAGTTTTAAGGTGTGTACGTGATCGCCAAAACTTTGCAGGCGGGGCGATTGCCTTTGCAACGTATTGGGCGATCGCTCAGAAAGCCCAGCGATCGCTCACGTTTGTGATTGAGATGTTGTTGAGAGAGGCGTTGAAGGGGAGGCAGAGTGATAAGAAGTAATTTGCCTCCACAGAATAGTGTGCGTATTCTATAAGGGAAAAGCGCTTTTGATGACTTCCCCGTTGCATCTACTCCGCCCGCGAATGAATTACAGGTTACTTGAGAAAGTCCTTTTCAGAGGACTGGGAGAGCCTTTCAGTCCTCTCAAGAGGACTTCACTATAGTTGGAACTGCAGGGCGATGATTATGTCGTCTTTGCCAGCTCTCAAGCGAACAGTGCCATTGTTTCTCCCGTCTTTGGCCAGTTGCCGACGACAGCACAGCAGGTATTTGCAGCGGGGCAGAAGGGAGAGAATTCTCTATCTGTTGATATACCCGGAAAGATATTTTTCTAATCAAAAAACTTTCATCTATCGTGTGACAGATCTTGGTTTGATCTCATCATTTTTATGTGGCAAAAACTTACCTCTAGCGACAGGTGATGATACACGAAAGCTTTTCCTAAGCTCTAACTGTACAACAAATTTCATTAGAAACTTTCAGCAGGAGTTCCACACGTATGGCATATACAAATGAGCCTGTAAATAGAGTGGTTGAAACTATTGCTCCGACAGCAGTTATCAATTATCACGACCGGGTTCGTTGGGGCCCTATTATTGCAGGTCTGGTGGTCGCCCTGGCCAGCCAGTTAATTCTTAGTGCCCTGGGTGCGGCAATCGGCGCAACGGGTATTTCGGTGTCGGATGCTCCCCGTTCCAATGCGGGTGGTGTTGGGACTGCGGTGGGTGTCTGGTCAATTATTAGTCTGTTTATTTCTTTGTTGATTGGTGGTTGGGTGACCTCCCGTGCGGCTGGGCCGATGAATCGCAGCGCTGCCCTGCTGAACGGCGCAATTCTGTGGGCCACCACCCTGGCGATCAGCGCATGGCTGCTGTCGAGCGGTGTGTCTGGCGCATTCGGTGTTGTTGCTGCTAACGCGGGTGAAATCGCACAGCAGGCGCAGCAGGGCACGGTTCCCAACGTCCCCGTTACGCCTCCTGATGTAACTGCCCAGCAGGCGAGAGACATTGCAGGTAATGTGGCACGGGTAGGCTGGTCGTTTACCCTTGGTTCCCTGTTGGGGCTGGCTGCTGCTTTGATTGGTGCTTCGATTGGTGTGCGTCATCCCCGCACCCTGTCGGACAACCGCATGGAAGCCAGTCAGATGTAATTGGTTTGAATCGGAACCCCTACAAGCTGTTCTGCCCTGAGCGAAGTTGAAGGGCAGAACAGCTTGTGGGGGTTCGACTTTTTCCACGCCCACTTAGGATCGTGAACAAATTAACCTGTAATTGTTTTTGAGAGAGGCGCGGCTTAGGGATCTGCTGTTTAATAAAAC
>JBIKWV010000321.1:0-5729 GCA_044356135.1 Elainellaceae cyanobacterium | reverse complement strand
GCAAAATTCTTTGGAATGTAGATGGTGGGAAATTTTCCTTGAAAACTTGAGTTTCAAGATTATCCTAGGAACAAAGCTTGTTGGCAGGTCGTTATGGCACAGATTCAACCACTCAACATTCCAGATGAGCTGTATCATCAGTTGGAGTTATTGGCCTCCACTCGGAACCGTCCTTTGGAGGCCGAAATCGTCTACCTGTTGGAAAAAGGCATTCAACAAGAAACGATTCGGCAGAGACAGTCTCAAGTATTGCGAAAAGTCAAACAGAACCTCTGGAAACCAGATAAGCCAGTGCCCGATAGTGTAACGCTACTCCGGGAAGTACGGGGTTACGATGACTGAACTCCAACATTTTATTGTAGATGCGAGCGTTGCAATTAAACTTTTCATAGAGCAACCCCTGTCGGATAGAGCAATCGCCCTCTTCGACCAATTAGACAGTGACTTTCCCCCAAAGCTCTATGTACCGGACTTGTTCTTCATTGAATGCGCCAACGTGCTGTGGCAATATGTTCGGCGCACAAACTATCCGGCGGATAAGGCACGTCAAGATATTACCAATTTGAAAGAATTTGCTTTAGAGGTTACGCCTACTGGAGAATTGGTCACTGAAGCACTAAATCTGGCGATCGCCCATCAAATTTCTGCTTATGATGCTTGCTATTTAGCACTGTCACAAAGATGCAACGCAGTACTGATAACTGCTGATCAGAAGCTTTTGCAAGCTCTCAATGGAGGAAGTTATTTAGTGCGATCGCTCGTTCAGCAGACCGACGACACCCCCTAATACAGCTCCATGCCCTCACTGGAACCCGATCAGAATCAAGATATTCAAAACAGTACTTTTATCAACAGCGATGTGCAGTTGGGTCAGGCTGGGGAGAATCTGATTCAGACGCAGGGTAACCACAACACAGTCAATATTACAAATCAATACATTCATCTGTTTGGGCGGCGGGAAGCGGCAGGCGATCGCACAACGTCATTAAGAGGCGATCGCTCTCTCCAGCTTCTCGAAAAAGTTCAGTGGGAAATTCAGAAACGCCTGGAAGACACGCTGAACGAAAACCAACTGATCCCACTGTCAATGCAGGAGCGGCTGGAACTGGTCGATCGCTCTCCGCTAAAACCGCGCCGCCGACTGCAAACGGCTGACGGAAAAACCACCCAGATCGACCTGAATGAATCGATTCTGGAAGTCTTTTGTCAGGTCATACCAATTCAATATGAAGCGGCACCGATGTAGGATGCGTTAGGCGACAGCCGTAACGCATCACCCATACGGTCTGCGATGCGTTACGCTGCCGCTAACGCATCCTACGATAATATGCAGCCTCATAAAGAATTGGTATCAGAGGTAAGCTGCTGATTCTGGGTGATCCGGGTGCGGGCAAGACCACCACACTCCTGACCCTGGCATTGGAAATTGATTCAGGGCTGTGTCGGCGGGGGATTGGGCAGTTTTAGCGACTATAAGGCTGCTCCATGTCCAAGCCTGGAATGATCCGGTAGTGCTTCACGTTGAAAGTACAAAGAGTCGCATTACGTCCAACAGCGCAGGCAGCAATCAAGGCATCAATCAGGCCGACCTTATGGGACAGATGGTAGGCAGTGAAGTCAGATAACGCACGGGCACAATCCGTCTCAGTCGGCCAAATCACTGGCAATGGTGCGACAAGCTGTAGAACTTTGCGAACCTGCTGCTTGTTCTGTGCGTCTTGAATCAGCTCCATTACAACAAAACCAGGAATGCTCGGTAGCTCTGAGAGAGAGGCAAACCAGGTAAGCGCAGGCCCATGACCTCGCTGAATATCAATCATCACATCGGTGTCAACGAGGTACATGTACTACCTAGTGATGCTCACGGGTTTCAGCCTCATGTCGCAAGCTGCGTGCATGTTCCTGACTATCTGCAATATCGGAGCGGGAGTTGATTACTCCAACTCTCTCCCAATAAGCAACAAGGTCAACCCCTGTTTTAGGAGGGTTTTGCAGAAAAGGACGAAAGGCGAGAACGCGCAGAACATACTCCGTCAGGGGCAACTTCAGTTGAGATGCCTCAGTGGACAGCTCATGTTCCAGCTCTGGAGGCAGATCTAAAGTAATACTCATAGTCGTCCTACACTCAACTAAACAACGCCGTGATTTCACTTAGCACAACCCACTCGGACTTCACTACAAATAAATGCACTCAATCGTAATATTCCGCCTTTTACATTCCTAGCAAGTTTGAAAACATTGCTCGCCCTAACAAAACTACTTTGAATTCCTCTTTGTTCTGGCGACTCTGGTTCTGCTATGGCTATCACAAAAATTCTGCAAGTAGCTAGAGTAATGGAGGGTATATTACGTTCACAATCGACTTTACTCGATCTCAAGAATTCGCTCCCTACTCCAAATATATTCAGCAATCTCCGTTACAAGATTAGTTCTCTCATATATTTCTTCTACGCCGAACTTGTCGTATGGCTTAAAGCCAAAACCATGTTGAGCACAAAACTCTTTAAAGCCTGGTTGATGTAAGTAAATCTGCTCACAAAGACTGCCTGCAAAAAAACCTGACGAAACATAGGAATACTTTTTCTGTGAAAAGGGCTTATCCTGGAGTGACTTATTCGTCCTTGCAAAAATCAAAACCAATGCTCCAATTTTATTTCTGAGTGAATCAAACTCGCTCTCACTGGAATAAAACTTCGCATATCGAGAATAATTATCTTCTACAATATGCTCGATATCTGCCCTGTTCAAGTACCAGTTAAAAAGCGTTTTTTCATCCTCAGTCGAGGCTCTTTGAACATACTCAGATATGCGAGCAAGAATATACTTAACGCCCTTCTTTGTGTATTGATTGAGGCGTAGGTCTTTCAGGCCACCTTTCTTGCCCTTTGAGCCACCTGAAATTTGCAACTCACTGCTGTCAATTTTTTCGAGAAGATGGCGCTTCAACTCATCAAAATTCATATCACGAATATCAAGTATCAATTCGGAAAAATCCCTGCTTAAATCATTAGACTTATACCTTTTCCCATTTGCGAAACGGCTCACGATCCAAAAATCTATGTACTTTGATACAACCCTAATTTTTCTTAAAACTTCATTCTCATCATCATTCTGTTTAACAGCTGACAGAAGGACAGGTATTTGCCAAGAAAAATCTAGTGAATGGTTAAAGTATACACTATCAAACAAATCAGCAAATTCCCTACTCTTCTTCAATATCAAGATGTACACACTAGAAAAGTGTTTAAGATCGTCCTCTACCAAACTGATAACAACGTCTTCCTTGTTCCAACTCAAGCGTTTAGAGTTTTCGCGTGCCCAACGATTCATTGAGTTATTGATGCGTTCTAAGTCTTGATCGCTGATGCCTCTATTGATTTGATCAAATCTTGCTGTATATTTCGATCTAAACCATGTCTTAAAGAAGTTAATCTCCCTATTTGGATAGTAACTATCATCCCAGTTATTGATTCGATTTGTTGCGTCCCTCCAAATACTGTTCAGGTACTCAAGTTTCTTCTGGTCGGCTACATGTGAAAGAAAAAACGACTTGAGCATGTCTACATTACTCAACGGCTTTCCACGGTCATTCATTGTCTCAAAAATATCATACGCTTGGTTTGAGCTTTGGCAGGATATTTCGATGATTGCCACACGCTTACAGAACCAATAGAGAAAAAGTTCAAAAGCATCACCTAAAACACTCTCAATGTTTTCTGACTCTATATCTCGATATCTCGCATACATATTTCTCACAGACTCGTTGTGAACTCTATAGTTAAACTCCTTTTTCTTAAACAAAGCATCTAGCACTATGTGTCTATCTTTGATGTCTAAGTTATAAGCTTTACTTCCCCAGCTATCCGAATAGATCATCCTCTTCATCTCGAAAAGTATGTCTTGACCAACGTTTTTCTCCGTTCCAACGTGGTACAAGTAAATCAGCAATAGGGTTACAGAAGTGATTCGCTGCTGACCATCAACAATCGAGAAAACAACGCTTTCTCCTAGATCTTTCTTGTTAAGAATAATAGAGCCTAAAAAATAGTCTTCATATTTTGCGACATTGGAAATACCATGACCGACCGCATACGATGATCTAAACTTATTTAACAGATCATTAACGAGGTCACTAATGTTTTCCTGCTGCCACTTATATTCTCTTTGGTATTCGTCTATCGTAAATTTGTTTCCACTTAGCAGCTCACCAATTGTTTTGTATAGAGGAATAATTTGCTGCACCAAAATGACTCCTATTACCTAAATTCATCTAAACGCTAGCTCAGCGAAAGTCAAGCGATGAAATAAGCTACTTTACATTTTCACTACTTTGACTGATTATCATTTGCTGATGGCTATATTACGCATGTACGTTAGAGATACAATTCTCAAGTTTTGACGGCAAAGTACTGACTTGGTATTGCTGCTGCAAGATAACGAGACAGAATTAAGTAGAGTTTAACGCATTTTTTTGGGGGTCGCCAGATAAGCATCTCTGCGATACTTCAAAGTCATAGAAAACACGGCTACTTCCTCAGGTAACTTTAGCTTTAGGAAAAACTGGGGGTTTCTGCACTACCACCGATTCCGGCACTGCCGTGAATTTAGTAATAGATTGAATTGAGAACGATAACCCACAAAAAACGATCGCCCAGTCACCTGAGCGATCGCCACAATCCAACAAATGAGGAAAACTTAACTCTCGCGTTGAGGCTGTAGTTCAGCGGTGCGAACGCTTAACTGCTGGGTACGATCGCCCCGACGCACGGTCACCCGCAAACTCTGCCCCAACTGGCTGCGTTCCACCAGATTCTGGATCTGGTCGGCAGCGGTGATGGCCTGTCCCTCAATCTGGGTAATCACGTCACCCCGACGAATGCCAGCAGTAGCGGCGGGAGAATTGGGAACCACACCAACCACCAGTGCGCCTGTGACCTCTGGCAGTTCGATCGTGGCGTTGGGGTCGCTGTTGTTTTGACGCGCCAGTTCGGGGGTGAGGTCGGCAATCTGGACGCCCAGATAGGGGTGAACCACCCGCTCACCGCGAGCCAGCCGATCGGTGATCTCCTTCGCCTTATTGACCGGGATTGCAAAACCAATGCCCATCGCATTAGCACGGATGGCGGTGTTAATCCCGATCACCTCGCCCTGCTCGTTCAGCAGGGGGCCACCGGAGTTGCCGGGGTTAATCGCTGCGTCAGTCTGAATAAAATCCAGTCGCTTACCGGGAATGCCAACGGCGGCGCTGGAGCGGTTCAGGGTGCTGACGATGCCCAGGGTAACAGTATTGTCCAGACCCAGGGGGTTACCAACGGCGATCGCCCAATCCCCCACCTGCACCTGATCCGAGTTACCCAGCGTGGCGACAGGAAGATTACCCCCGTTCACCTTAACAACGGCCAGGTCAGTCACTTCGTCGATGCCCTGCACCTTGCCGTCGAGGGTGCGTCCATCCTTCAGGCGCACGGTCACCCGGTCAGCTCCATCGACCACATGGGCATTGGTCAGAATAATGCCGCTGCTGTTGACAATAAAGCCTGACCCCTGACCCCGTAGTCGCTCCTCATAGGGGCCGGGCATCTGGAAGCCTTCCCCAAAGAAGCGTCGGAAGAAGGGATCGCTGAGAAAGGGATCGGCGGCGGGGTTGCGAGTAATCGTGCGCTCGGTGTCGATACGAACCACCGCAGGGCCGACTCGTCGCACTGCTGCCGCCACAAAACTAGTGCTGC
>JBIKWV010000397.1:0-5031 GCA_044356135.1 Elainellaceae cyanobacterium | reverse complement strand
CGAAAATAAAAAAAACCATTTGTTTTTTCTCGGGGGGCGGGGGTTCCCCCCCCCTCTCTCAAAAACAATTACAGGTTAATTTGTTCACGATCCTTATTGGGTGAGACGGGTGAGAACTTTGTTTGACCGCTCGACAAACGCTTTCATGTCGTCAGCGTCGAAGCCTTTCTGAGACATCAGAGCCAGATCGTAAATATGCTGGCACAGCATGGTGGCCAGTTCGCTGCCGGGAGACTCGCCGTCCGATTGCAGAATGCTGCCCTGGCTCAGGTTCAGCAAATTCTGCACCATTGGATGGGATGTGTTGACCAGGAGAATATGCTCTTCTGGGAACTGCATCGACTGGTTTTGCAGCAGTGCGGTCATTTCCTGCATCCGGCGCATTGCCTCCGGTAGCAGCACCATCGCTGGAGGAGCGGCGTCGTTGTCGGCCTTGAGTGCTTCGGTGCGAATGCTGAGCTTGGGCTTGTTTAACGCTTTCTCGAACAGCTCCTTCACCTGCTCACTGCGGGTCTTGTTGGTTTTGGGGTCAACAATATCGCTGGCTTTGTCTTTGTCGATCAGGGTTTCATCGATTTCGGCGTCTACCCGTGAGAATTTGACATCGGAGTATTCCCGCTCCAGGAAGCTGACAAAGTGGCTGTCGATGAAGGAGTCCATGTACAGCACTTCCAGTCCCTGGTTCTTGTGGAGTTCGACATAGGTCGCCTGACTGGCCGGATCGGTGCAGTAGAAGACGCGGTTTTCGTGGCGAGTTTTATTGCGTTCCAGGTATTCCTTGAGGGTGGTGTAGGTTCTGCCGTCTACAGTGTTGGATGTTTCAGCGGCTGAGGAAAACTCCTGCCACATATCGCCCTCACCCGACTGCACCTGTACGGCGGGTGAATTAGTCTCATCCTGGCTACCTTCGTAGGTGGTGCGGTAGATCAGAATGTCCTCGACCTGTTTCTTGAACTTGTCGTCGTTCATTGAGCCGAACTTGACGAAAGTTCCCAGGTCTTGCCAGGAGCGAATGTACTGGGCGCGATCGTCTCGATAGAGTTCTTTCAGGCGATCGCCCACTTTCTTGGCGATATAGTCGGCGATGCGGCGGACGGTGCGATCGTTCTGCAGAAAGCTGCGGGAGACGTTGAGGGGAATGTCGGTGCTGTCGATAACGCCGCGCAGGGGCAGCAGGAAGCGGGGGATGACTTCTTCACAGTTGTCGCTGACGAAGACCTGGTTGCAGAACAATTTGATCTGGCCTTTGGTGGTGTCTACGTCGGGGCGGAGTTTGGGGAAATAAAGGATGCCGTTGACGACGAAGGGGTAGTCGGTGTTGAGGTGAACCCAGAGCAGGGGATCTTCCTGAAAGGGATAGAGGTAGCGGTAGAATTCCAGGTAGTCTTCGGAGGTGAGGCTGCTGGGAGACTCTTTCCAGGGAGCCTTCTGGCGGTTGATCTGCTCGCCATCCAGTTTGATGGAGACAGGCATGAAGTCACAGTACTTCTTCACCAACTGCTTGATGCGGTAAGGCTCCAGGTATTCGGCCTCTTCGTCTTGCAGGGTGAGGATGATGGTGGTTCCCCTGGTGTCGCGGCTGGATTCGGAGATCTTAAATTCGGTGGAGCCATCGCAGGACCAGTTGACCGACTGGGATCCTTCTTTGTAGGAGAGGGTGTCGATTTCGACGTGTTTGGCCACCATGAAGGAGGAGTAGAAGCCCAGACCGAAGTGCCCAATAATTTGCTGGTCGGTGCTGCTTTTATACTTTTCGACGAATTCTTCGGCGCTGGAGAAGGCGACCTGGTTGATATACTTCTTGACTTCGTCGGCAGTCATGCCGATGCCGTTGTCGGAGACTGAGAGGGTTTTCTTATCTTTATCGATGGCGATCTCGATCAGGGGTTCGCCGATGTCGCCAGAATATTCGCCGGAGAAGGCCACCATGCGGAGCTTGCTGATGGCATCTACGGCGTTTGAGATGAGTTCTCGTAGAAAAATTTCGTGGTCAGAGTAGAGCCACTTTTTGATAATCGGAAAAATATTCTCGGTATGGATGGAAATATTGCCTTGTTCCAGAACGGTAGACATAGACTCTGCTTCCGAGGTGTGTAAGGGGGATCGCTCCTTATTCTAGACAGGGAGCGGGGACAGGGAGCGAGATCGGATTTCCCTACCTGGGAGGGTTGAGTTTGGGATGATGGTGGTTTTGGTGTTTGGGCTGCGAACCAGGCTTTTTTGGGGGACGGCTTGCCCCCCAAACCCCCCGCTTGGGGGATGAAGCGTCCCCCAAACCCCCTACTATCAGGTTTCTCGTGGGTTGCCAGCAGCCCACGGCGGGTTACCCACGATCGCCGTTTGGCTGAACTGTCGGCGGCAGAAGTACTGGTTCCAGGTTTTCTCGTCTCCCGTCATCCCATCTCACCCTGTTCTTGAGCCTGCCGAAAGATCCATCCACGGTTCGGCTCATCGCGGTTCGGCTGATCTCACCGTCGGAGCCTCACCGTAACACCCATCCACCCATCCACCCATCCACCCATCCACCCATCCACCCACCGCCTTAACGACTCCCACTAGCGATCGCCTCCTCCGTCCGCTCGCTCTCGCGATTCCGCTCCTGCTCCGAAAACTTGGGTTCTCGCCATCGGTCGAGGACATCTCTGACCAGGGACTCCTGTACCCAGATCTGGCCAACAAGCATCAGGGGGATGGCTAGCAGGAGGCCCAGGAAGCCGAAGAATACGGCAAATACGACCTGGGAGAGGAGGGTAACAGCGGGGAGCAGGTTGACCTGGGAGGACATGACGTAGGGGACCAGGAGGAATTGTTCGGCCTGCTGCATCAGGATATAGAAAAGCAGGACGGCCAGGGCTTTCCAGGGGGCGTCGAGGAGGGCGATCGCCATCGGGGGGATCAGACTAAGGGTGGGGCCAATGTTGGGGATGGCCTCCAGGAGTCCGGCGAGGGCTGCGTTCGCTCCAGCCAGGGGGACTCGCAAGATGGAGAGTCCGACCAGGCTGACAAGGCCGATCACGACCATATCGATCAGGATGCCTCGAATCCATCCAACGAGAGAGGTTTCACATCGGGTCAGAATTTCGTCGGCTCGGCGGCGGTAAAAGGCCGGAAATAGTGTCAGCAGTCCTCGGCGATAAGGGACAGGGTTGATCAGCAGCATCACCGTTAGCGCCAGCACCAGGAGCAGGCTGAGGGCAGTGGAGATGACATTGGAAAAAATGGAGAAGAAGTTGTTGAAAGTCCAATTGGTAAAGGGACGGGCCTGCTGGATTAGCACATCGGCGGAGGGTAAGGAGAACTGGGAGTCAGAGAAGCGCGCCTGGAGGATGGTGATCCAGGCGCGGAGGCGTTCGAAACCCTGAGGCACCAGGGCTGCAACTTGTTGGAACTGGTCGATAAAGGGCGGGATAATCAGCGCAACGAAGGTTGCCACCAGTCCTAGAATCAGCATTACCGCCAGAATGGCCGCGATTCCCCTTCCAGTGCCCGACTGTCGCCAGCGGCGCACCAGGCGATTCAGGGCTGTGGCGAATACGATTGCCAGAAACACCAGTAATAGTACCTCCCGAATGCGCCACAGAATATAGAGCGACACCAGCAGTGCAATCAGTCCTAACCATTGCCCAAATTTCACCGTTTCAGCCTCGTGGGGTGCGATCGCCAACTTGCTATCCGGATACAACGGTTGATTAAACGTTTGTACTGCTGACAGCAGCAACAGCGATACAATTGGATGGTTTTACTTTGGTCGATCTCTGGCGATGGTGCATCACTCCGAAGTTGGACCTGTCTGGTCAGCCTTGAATTCTCCACATCTGGGCGATCGCAATGAGCCGCATTCGCAAGATCATCCACATTGATATGGATGCCTTCTATGCATCTGTTGAGCAGCGGGATAATCCTGCCCTGCGAGGGAAGCCCGTTGTGGTGGGAGGACGGCCTGAGAGCAGAGGCGCGGTAGCGGCGGCCAGTTACGAGGCGCGAAAGTTTGGGATCCATTCTGCGATGCCATCCCGGACTGCGCTGCAAAAGTGTCCCCATGTCATTTTTCTCAAGCCCCGATTTGAGGTGTATCGGACTGTCTCTGAGCAAATTCGCGCCATTTTCCTTGATTACACCGACCTGGTGGAACCGTTGGCGCTGGACGAAGCCTACCTGGACGTGACGGAGAACAAACCGGGTATTCCCTCTGCCACGTTGATTGCCAGAGAAATTAAGCGGCGCATTTTTGAAGAAACTCAATTAACGGCTTCTGCTGGCATCTCGATTAACAAGTTCCTGGCAAAGACGGCCTCTGGTATGGACAAGCCTAATGGGCTGTTTTTAATTCTCCCGGAAGCGGCGGCAGAGTTTGTGGCCCAGTTGCCCATTGAGAAGTTTTACGGAATTGGTCCCGCCACTGCGAAGAAGATGTACAGCCTGGGGATTCAAACGGGCAGTGACCTGACGAAATGGACGGAGGAGGAGTTGATTCACCGATTTGGCAAGGCAGGTGGGTTTTACTACCGTATTGCCAGAGGCCGCGATGATCGCCCGGTCAATCCCAATCGCATCCGCAAGTCCATTGGCGCAGAGACAAGCTTTGCGGAAGACTTGAGCGATCGCCCCACCATCCTCGCCGCCCTCAATGAAGTAGCCCAGACGCTGAAGGCACGCCTTGACAGCAAGCCAACCTGTGGACGTACCCTGACGCTCAAGGTGAAATACGCTGACTACCAGCAGGTGACCCGCAGCCGGACGGTGTTTTTTCTGCTGAAGGAGGTCAGCCAGATAGAGGCGATCGCCCGCGAATTGCTGGACACAACGGAAGCAGAGCAACGACGGGTACGGCTTCTGGGATTAACCGTATCGAATCTGGAGGACAACATGAAGGAGCCAGAATTTTTGCAGCTCACCCTGAATTTCTAATCTGCTAGTGCAGCGTCACAACTTAATTTTAGGGTAGACAGAAGTCAGTTTACAGCGGGCGTCATCAATCCGCATCTGCCAATCCACACCCCGTTGAATTCGGTTCACATCGGTTGACCACGC
>JBIKWV010000320.1:0-5742 GCA_044356135.1 Elainellaceae cyanobacterium | reverse complement strand
GTTCAGTGGTGTTTGGTGCGCCCTACAACTGTTTGGGGGCCTGGGATGAGTCCCCACTATCAAAAATTTATTCGGATGATCGAGCGCGGTAGATATTTCCATGTCGGCAATCGTCCTCTTCTCAAGTCTTACAGTTACATTGGTAACATTGCCTATCAGTATCACTCTTTGATCAACGCACCCAAGGAGGACATGCATAGACAGACATTCTATCTGGCTGACTATCATCCCCTTGCACTCCGGGAATGGGCCAATGCCCTACAACGGCAACTAGGCGCTAAACCTGTTCCAACCTATCCAGTATTTCTAGTTAAACTGGCAGCCCGACTGGGTGATGTCTGCAACTACTTAGGTCTAAAGAACTTTCCTTTCAACTCCTTCCGTCTAAACAACGTTTTGACAGAGTATGTTTTCGACTTAAGTAAGACTGAAAAGGTTTGTGGTTCCTTGCCTTATTCTCTGGATCAAGCAGTTGCTGAAACGGTTGACTGGTTCAAAAAATTGCCAAATACCCCTCATTGATGGTTCTTGGAGTCAAGAGAGCTTTGGAATGATGCAAAAAGTCTCGATTATCACAGTGGCCTACAACAGCGTCACGACCATCGGCCATACCATTGATTCCATCCTGGCTCAAGACTATCCCCATATTGAACACATCATCATTGATGGAGCCTCCACCGACGGCACGGTTGACCTGGTGCGCTCCTACGGCGATCGCATCACTCAATTCATCTCTGAGCGCGATCGCGGCATCTACGACGCTATGAATAAAGGGCTGGCTCTGGCCACCGGAGACATCATTGGCATCCTCAATTCCGACGACTTCTACGCCAGCACCGATATTATCTCGACCGTTGTCGCCACTATCGAAAACAGCGGCGTCGATGCGGTCTTCGGCGATCTGGTTTATGTTTCAGGTTCCAACCTGAGCCGCATCGTTCGCTACTACAGCTCCGCCCACTTCCATCCTGGATTATTCGCCTACGGTTGGATGCCTGCTCATCCCACTTTTTTTGTCAAGCGTTTTGCCTACGACCAGTATGGCTACTTCAAAACCGACTATAAAATCGCCTCCGATTACGAACTCCTGATTCGCTTTTTGGCCAAAAACCGTCTGACCTATCACTACATTCCTCGCATCATGGTCAAAATGCGGACGGGCGGCGTCAGCACCACCAACCTGATGAGCAACTGGATACTGAATCGGGAAATTGTCAGAGGTTGCGCCGAGAACGGCATTCGCACCAATCTTCTCAAAGTCTTTTCTAAATACTTTACAAAAATCTTTCAACTCATTCGCCGCCCCAAAGAGCAGAGACGGCCCGTTGCGCCGATGATTGACTGACAAGACCCCGAATAAAATCACCATGAAGATCTTAGTCACGGGAGCCAGCGGTTTTGTCGGCAAAGCCCTCTGCCATGAATTTGCTGCTCGGGCAAACCATTCGCAGTCCCATCAAATCTTTGCTGCCGTCCGTTCGATCTCCGTCCTGGCCGACCTGCCGACCTCCATTCACCCCGTGCCGATTACCACCCTGGCCGACCTCAGCCAATCTGACTCGATCCTGAACCAGATTGACTGCGTCGTTCACCTGGCGGCTCGGGTTCACCAGATGAACGACACCGCCGCCGACCCCCTGGCTGCCTTTCGCGCCGTCAACACCGAAGCCACCTGCGCCCTGGCCCGCGCTGCTGCTCAGGCAGGCGTTAAGCGCTTTATCTACCTCAGCTCTATCAAAGTCAACGGTGAGCAAACGGCTCCGGGCAAACCCTTCACTCCAGACGATCGCCCCGCCCCCACCGACCCCTACGCCATCTCCAAATACGAAGCTGAGCTGGGGCTGCAACAGCTGGCGGCTGAAACAGGTATGGAAGTCGTGATCATTCGCCCCCCGCTGGTGTACGGCCCCGGTGTCAAGGCCAACTTTTTGACCCTGATGCGATGGCTCCACAAAGGGATTCCCCTACCACTGGGGGGCATCCAGAACCACCGCAGCCTCGTCGCCCTACCCAATCTGGTGGATCTCATCATCACCTGCCTGAGCCACCCGGCGGCTGCGAATCAAATCTTTCTCGTCAGTGACAATGACGATCTATCTACCCCTGAACTCTTGAGGCGGTTGGCCGTTGCTCTCGGAACGTCGGCTCGATTGATTCCCCTCCCGGCTTCCTGGCTCTGGCTCCTGGCGACGATGGTGGGTCAACGTGCCCTGGCCCAACGGCTCTGTAGTTCCCTGCAAGTAGACATTCACAAAACCCAGGCACGCTTGGGTTGGGTGCCCCCGATCTCAGTCAACGATGCGCTCAAAGCGACGGCTCACCACTGGCGTTCCTCTTGATCTCCCTATACCCATGAAACGTCTCCCCTCAAAACCGATCGCCCTCACCCTGGGTGTCGGAATCCTGCTGACGCTGGCGATCGCCTATTCCCCTCTGCGCCTTGCGGTCGCCTATCACCAGCATCCCACCCCCGATGCCATCCTCATGCTGGGGGGCAGTGTCGATCGAGAGCACTTCACCGCCACTTTCGCCCAGGGGCATCCCGACCTGCCCATCTGGATCTCAACAGGGTCGCCCCAGCGCTTCGACATTTTTGAGCAGTCCGCCATTCCTGCCGATCGCCTCACCTTCGACGATCGCGCCACCGACACCGTCACCAACTTCACCACCGTTGCCGACGCCCTTCAGCAACGCAATGTCCACCACATTTACCTGATCACCTCCGACTACCACATGCCCCGTGCCCAGGCGATCGCCACCTTCGTCCTGGGTAGCCGGGGAATTGCGTTTACCCCCGTCCCTGTTCCCTCCGGCCAGCCGCCAGAGTCTCGCAGTCGCGTTGTCCGAGATATTGGGCGATCGATCCTGTGGGTCTTTACCGGACGCACCGGGGCCAGCCTCAATCCCCGATACTGGCCAGAATCCTCGTCCATCATCCTTATCCTGCCGCCATCGTGATCTCTCCCCCATCTGCTTCTATCTTTTCCTTTGGCCATACTGCCCCTGTATCGCCCATCAAACAAATGCTGTGGTCTACCATCGGTGCCGCGTTTGTGCGCAGTCACCTGCTGCCCTGGTCTGGCCTCAGAGTCTGGATCTTAAAACGGTTTGGCGCATCTATCGGGCAATCCGTCCGCATTCGACCGGGTGTACGGATTACAGCTCCCTGGCGGCTGGTCATTGGCAATGGCTGTCGCATTAAGGAGAACGTCTGGATCGACAATGTGGCTGCGGTCACCCTCGAAGACCGGGTCTATCTGGCTCAGGGTGCCTATCTCTGCACCGAGACCTGTGACTGGGGTAGCCTCCCCCCCGCAGTAAAAGCTTTCCCCATCTATATCGAAGCGGGAAGCTGCATCGCCCCAAATGCAGTTGTGGGGCCAGGGATTGTTGTCGGAAAGGGGGCCATCCTATGCATGGGTAGTGTCGCCTGTAGTTCATTGCTCCCCCTGGGGATCTATGCAGGCAACCCGGCCACCCTGGTCAAATCTCGCAGCATTCCTCCACGAACCCTTCCCAAACCATAGACCCATACGGGGGCGATCACTCAGCGATCGCCCCCAACGGTTGCATGTCCCATGTATTGCACCATTTGCAGCGGTGCGAAGCACTCCTGCAACCCGCTGAATGAGAAAGGGGCAAGATTTCAGATATCCAAATTGACGATGAAAGTATTGATCACGGGCGTGAATGGAATTGTGGGTGCCGCCCTCTGTCGTATGGCAGCAACCCAGTATGCAGGCTGCTTCCAGATTGTCGAAAAGATTCCAACCGTACAGCAGGTGCAGCAACTGCTGTACGCGGTCAACCCCCACTGTGCCCCGGCAAAAAACATCCCGGCCTACGACCCCTACCTTCTGGCCCAGATTGAGACGATTATCCACGTTGCAGAGACCACTGCCTGCCAGTGCGATCGCACCACCGATCCCCTCAACTGCTTTCGTGAGACTAACGCTATTCAGACCTACCAACTCGCCCGCTCCGCAGCAGAATCAGGCGTTCGCCGATTTATTTACCTGAGTTCAATCAATGTGCTGGGTGAAGGACAACTCCCCGGTCCCGACTTCAACTTCAAAACCTACTCCGAACTCAGCCCCCCCCAGCCACGGCACGCCTATGGCATGAGCAAATGGGAAGGTGAAATGCTGCTGCAATACGTTGCAAAACAGACGGGGCTGGAGGTGGTGATCATCCGATCTCCCCTTGCATATGGCCCAGGGGTCGATGGCAGTTTCCTGCAACTCATGAAATGGATTGATTACGGCGTTCCTCTACCGTTTAAATCGGTCAAGAATTTGCGTAGTCTGATCTATGTCGATAACCTTGCTGATGCGATTCTTCACAGTGCTATCCATCCATCGGCGGGGGGCAATACTTTTTTGGTCAGCGACAACACCGATCTCTCCACGCCCCGGTTGATTCGCTACCTGGGTCGAACGATGCAGCGTTCACCCCGTTTATTTTCTGTTCCAGTCCCGCTGCTTCAACTGATGGGACAGTTTCCGGGGCGATCAGATCTTATGAATCGGCTGCTCAATACTCTGACGGTTGACATTGGCCACATCGCCCGTACCCTCGATTGGGTCCCCACCATCCCCCTCATGCACGGCTTACAGACTACTGCTCGCTGGTACCGCGATCGCCCATTTGGCAATGCACTCTAAATATGTCACAAAACGCTCTCACAGAGCCTTTTGTGGCGTTGTTCTGGTGGGAGCACCTCGGAGAAAATAAGATGGAACTGTTAGTTGATAGACTGCTAGACCAATTGCCCAAGGATGGGGCAACTGTTCAAGCATTGCGATCGCTAGATTTTTTGATGCCCATGTCGTGGCATAATCTAACGAATCTTTCGTTGATGGTGAGTGCTGTCACCGGAGAGATTGATGACACCTTTATTCGTGAGACAGTCGAACGGGCTACCGAATTGCTCCAGGATCCCTCTAAGGGATATCAGATCGCACTCTGGCTATACCAGCGAGTTGATGGCCTCGCCGATGAAAGGGTTCACGCAGGTTCACCATTGGAGACAACTCAACAATCGCTGACAACTCTGGTGGAACCCAATTCAGTTCAGGATATCAATCGGCTGACCGAGAAAGTTCGCTGTGTTGACCTGGCTGTGAAACTTGCAGTGGAAAGGGTCACCTTTTGCCGACTACGGGGAATTGCTTGCGATCGCGTTGAAGATTTCGCGTCAGCGCTGGACAGCTACAGCCATGAATCGTTGATGCGCATGACTGCACTGATTTGTTTTGAAGGATTTGTTTCTATCGGGACTCATTTTATCCAGATTACGGCTACTCAATTGAACACGATCACCGACCAGGAGTTGGAACAACACCCCCTATTCCAGCGGGTTTGGCCTTTTCTTCCTGGCGAAAATACTGCAAACCAGTTACATTTTATCCGTCAAACCTTTGATGGAGCCAAGGATTGGCTGGATCAGTTTGTCATCTCCCACGCTCTCACCCAGAATCAGGTCATCTACCACTTGATGCGGCTCAACAATTTCCCCGATCCACCCCCTGATACCCTCGACATATTTCTACAAACCACAGTCCAATACTTTTCGCATACGGGACAGCAGACCCTGGCAAGGGCGCTTGTAGAGCAGGCTGCACGCTATCGTATGCCCTACTAAGGGGCTTACCACAAAACAAAATCCCGGTTTTCGCTTGGTGCGGCGTTGCTGCACCAAGCGAAAACCGGGATTTTGTTAAGGATCGTGAACAAATTAAC
>JBIKWV010000319.1:0-5743 GCA_044356135.1 Elainellaceae cyanobacterium | reverse complement strand
GGTGGGGGGGGCCCCCCCCCCCCCCCCCCAAAACTGGGGTTTTACTTTTTATCAACTCGACATTCATTCATCCGCTTCACCAGCATCGACAGGAGGCCAATTGGATCGCTCCCTCCCAGCGCCCGGGTAGAACCCAAAGTGCCAGAGCGGAACGCTTCCCAACTGTCCAGGTGCCAGAACCAGCAGGCGGGCAGGTGTCCCTTTGGTGCGTTCTCAGAGAAATCCAGCGTCTTGTAGGACTTAAACAGGGGATAGATGTCTTTGCCCCAGACCCATTTCACCTCTTTGGCAAAGGCGACTGCCCGTTTTGACGCCTCGCTGGCTCCCCAGGGGAGGTGCCACGGCTGCTTCTTACCGCTGTCGGGCAGCACCAGTTTTTGATAAACCTCCTGCTGGGCGCTAAACCCAAAACGGCCCCCGCTATGCTTTACCCAGAGTCGATTCAGCGTGTTCAGGTCGGTACAGGGAAAGTTATCCAGAGCAGCAGGATTGAGCCAGCCCTCCTTTGTGCGGTTGGTTGCTGCCAGCATCAGACGAAACGTTTCTTCGTCTGCCTGCTTCCAGAATTTGTTGCGCAGCAGATCCTGAAGCACCTGATAGTCCAGACCGCGTTCGCTGGCCAGGTCATCCTGATTGGGATCGGGGGCTGGCGGAGGGGGGGGCGGAGGCTGCACCTGCTCCGCTTCAAATCGTGCTTTGATGGCCCGTTCTGCCTCCTGGACATCGCTTTCCTTGAGGCCCAACACCTGCTGCAATCGCCGGAATGTTTCCCGCGTTTCTTCAGTAATGGGGATTCCAGCCTGCACATTTGCCGCAAATGCCTGTTCGTACCGCTGCAGGTTGGCGTTGTACTCGTCCTGCTGTTTTTTCACCTTGTCGATCAGCAGACGCTCCACCTCGCAGGCGTCCGGTTCCCGCAGCCCCAGTTCCTGCCACCGTCGATTCAGTTGCTCGCGCTTTTGAGCATTGAGGGGAAACTCACGGGCGATCGCCGCATAGAACTCTCCTCCATACTGGCGCACGCGCACCTGGTACTGCTGCTGCTGTACCCGCGCCTGGGTAGTGAGCTGTTTGTGAATCAGGGCGACATCATCATCGCTCAACATCAAAGACTCCTGAAGTCGCTTCAATTCTTCCTGGACAGCGGTACTGAGGGGGAGTGATTGGTAGAGCCTTGCTGCGGCCTCCTGGTACCGCCTCAGATGCCGCTGCCGCAGCACTTCTCGCTCCGTCTGGATGATATCAGGGTCTTGCAGGTTGTACTGCTGTTGGAGCTGTTGCAGATAGTCACGCACGGGCTTGCTGGGTATGCTGTCCTGGGCGATCGCCTGCTCAAAAGCGTCCTCATAATGCTTCAGGTATCCCCGATAGACCATCCGCTCCTGTTCAATTTCAGCATTGACCTGTGCTTCTACCTGGGCCACATCCGCGTCAGCCAGTTGCAGAGAGTGCTGGAGTTTCTGCAACCGCAGACGGGTACTGCTGCTCAGGGGCAGTTCTGCTTTAATCGCCTGCACCACAGCCTCTCGGTATTGCTGAAGGTGGTGGTGATACTGCTCTCGCTGCTGCTCAAACTGAATTGTGGTGTCGCGCTCCAGGTCTGCAATTGCTGCGGGCGAAAGCTGCAATGTAGCCTGCAATTTTCGCAGCCGATGGCGAGTTGCTTCTGAAAACACGGGTTCCGTGGACAGGATATGTCGGAACTCGTGGCGATACTGCTCCAGGTGACGCTGGTATTCTTCGACGCGGGCGGCGAAGGGGGCGCTGACTTCCTGGTAGAGGGCGATCGCATCCTCATCATGAAGCTGGAGTAATTCGCGCAGCTCCCGCAGTTCCTGGAGCGATCGCGCTCCCAGTGGATACTCCTGTTCCAGCGCAGACGTGAGCGCCCGTCGATACCGCTGGAGCCTGTCGGCTTGCTCCCGGTAGGGTTGCAGCACTTCGTTTTCAATTGCCAGCGCTTCCGCCGGAGACAGTCGCAGTTTCAGCCGGAGCTGGTTCAGAATCTCTCGCCCGACAACGGAAATCTGGCCCCCGATCAGGTATTGCCGCACCTTCTCGCCATACTGCCGCCGAGAGTTCAGGACGGGAACCTGACTCAGGGGAATCTGGAGTGCTTCATCTTGCAGAGCCACAACTTGGGGATGCAGCGAGGGTTCAGATGCCTGCACTCTGGCGTTGACGTAATCATGCAGTTCTCGCACCGACACGATGCCATCCTGATTCTGGTCTGCCGCTCCGGTAGCCAAGCCTTCCACCAGATAGTGCGTGTAGAGCGACAGATCGGATCCGTGATGCTCGATCGCTCCCGTTGCCGTGTTGATCGCCACCAGTGCTGCCCGATGCTGTCCACCCAACTGGTTCTCCAGGCTGAGGGAGCCATTCTGGTGGGCTACCAGCGCCGGGTCGAGCCGTCCACTCAGGCCACAGTCGAGAATCAATACCTGCTGCCGACAGGGGCTACTGCTCATCACGTCCTGCAAAAATCGGACGGGGACAGCGGTATGCTTGAGCAGAAAACCGTCTGGCGTCATGCGGGTCAGCCGCGAGGCCAGGTAAAGCCGCCCTGCCTCATCCCGCCAGCTCTGCCCTGAAAAAAACAGGAGTGTCGTATCGTCTGGGCTGCGCTCCCTGAAAAATTCTTCGATCGCCCCCTGCATCTCCAGCGGGTCTGCGTCGAACAGTGGCGTGACGCTGGTGAACCCGCCCACCTCGGCAAGCGTCAGCATTCGCCCCAGTGCCTCCACATTTCGACGCGCACTGGGCACCGCTTTGACGGCATCCTCATTCGGGTAGCTGCTGACCCCGATCAGCAGGGCGTGTTTTGCCATGAGCAACGGCATTCGCGGGACGGGGGTTGAGGAGGGCAATGGCCTTTCGGCTCCCTGAAGGGGTAATCGTTCCAGCTCAACGCACCTGATCTAAAGAATAAACGAAGTTCCCCAGAACGGTGTGCATCGAAAGCGGGAAATAAAGCGCTTTGCAAATGCGTGAGGATCAAAGTTTTTGTTGAGAGCCGCGCAGAGCGCGGCTCTCAACAAAAACGTATCTGTTTAGTGTTTTGGAATTCCAAAACACTAATTTTTAGCGTCTCTCGCGTGCCCCTGGGGCACAGGGGCACGCGAGAGACGCTAAACACATACACAAAAACTGCGGTTTTGTCTCAGCGCAAAGCGCTGTACGTCAATCTGACTCTTGCACCAGGGGGAGCGTGAATTGTAATCGAGTAACCCCCGAGGATTGAGTCGGGAGTGCCACCAGTTCCAGGGTGCTGTTCAGGAGGGTGAGCAGGGTTTGAGCCGTTAGCAGCGGCAGACCGGGGAGTGGAGGGGCGGGGGCAGGCAGTTCGGTGCTGAGCAGGTCGATCGGTTCTTTCCAGAAATCGGCGGGACGCTGGTCTTCAATCCAGATCTGCACCTGCTGATTGGCGGGTAAAACTTCTGTGCCGACTCGCACAAAACCCTCCTGCATTTGGGCCAGGGGAGCGTCTACCAGGTGCAGCAGCGCCTGTTTCAGCGCAGTTGGGTCTGCCAGCACATAGGGGTCATCGCTGGGGTGGAGAAATTCCAGCTTCAGGTTGCGATTGCGGGCCTGCAAATGGGTGAGTTGCTGAATCTCTGCCAGGATGTCTGCTAAACAAAGGGGTTGGATATCCAGCGGGCTGGTGTTGTTTTCCAGTTTTGAAACGTGGATCAGGTCATCCATCAGCGCCAGCATCTTGCGGGCTGCCCCGTATGCCTGTTCGATAAACTCCCGTTCTTCTTCAGGGTCATCGGTCAGACCGTTAAGGATTAACTGGTGCAGGCCGATGACGCTGTTAATCGGCGATCGCAGCTCATGGGAGGTTCGCGCCAGAAATCCGGCTTTGAACTGACTGAGGGCGATCGCCGCCTGTACATCCACAGGGTCAACCGCAGCAGCCGACGTTGTTTCAGCGCCCAGACTATCCCAGGCCAGCTTCGCTGCTCCGACAATGCCCGCCTGGTTCCCCAACTCCGCCACCAGAATTTGCAGTTCTTCGCGGGAACTGGGCAACACCCGCTGTTCAATTTCCTGCCACACCGACGGCAGGAAAAACTCGGCGCTGGCACTGACGCCACCCCCCAGAATCACCGCTTCAGGCGTGAGGACATACAGCAAACTGGCAATTCCAGCACCCAGTTCGCAGCCGTAGGTGTGCCAGAAGGCGATCGCTTCCTCATCCCCCGCTTTGGCCCGCTGCCCCAGTTCCTCCGGCTCCAGTCCCGTCCGTCGCCGGATCGCCTGCACTGAAACATGTTGCTCCAGGGAGCCACGGTTGCCGCTATTGCAGGGGTGTCCCTCCAGATCAATCGTGATTAACCCCAACTCGCCCGCTGTGCCATTCCGTCCCGTAAATAGCTTGCCGTTCTGAATGATGGCTCCACCGACGCCTGTGCCCAACGTCAACATGATGCAGTCTTGAAAGCGCTTTCCGGCTCCCAGCCAGGATTCTCCCAGTCCGGCACAGTTGGCATCGTTGGCCAGGGTTGTGGGTTTGCCTGTCCTGTGTTCCAGCCAATCTGCCAGAGGAACATCCTTCCAGCCCAGGTTAATCGCCACCTGCGCAATCCGTCCCGTTGCGTCAGTGGGACCGGGGGTGCCAACGCCAATGGCGATCGCCTTCTCTTCGGGATCAATCTGGGCGATCGCCTCCACCATCGCCTCCAGCACCGCCTGCGGTTCGGGCGGTTGCGGGGTGGGAACCGTGAGGGCTTGCAGACAGTTGCCCTGGTGGTCAAAGCGTCCCAGCTTGATAGCCGTTCCGCCTAGATCGATTCCAATTACCTGGGCGGTGTTCAACGGGGGGAGGGGGGAGGTCATGGATTACCCATATCTTGCTTCAGGGTTGGCGATTTATATCATGCCCTGATTCAGGCGTTTGCTGCGCAGCCCCCGGCAAGGGTAATCGCTCCTCATGCACCAGGTTTGTTTAGTCAACTGTTAGAGGGTGTTTGAGAAGCCTGTCTATAAGTAGCAAATAACAAGTAGCAAATAACATAAGTAGCAAATAACACGATCCCCCTTAAATCCCCCTTAAAAAGGGGGCTTTGAAGCCAGTTGCCCCCCTTTTTAAGGGGGGCCAGGGGGGATCTCCCAGTGTTAAACGCAACAGACCTTACTAGGGGCAACTCGAAAGGGCAACGGCAGTTCAGGAACCCCACGGCTGGAAGCCGTGGGGAGGATGTCAGGACTGTGCCCCAGCCCGTAACCAAGCGGCATAACGTTCTCCCTCAGCGCCAGTAAGCAGCCTAGAACTCAGGGCAAGCAGCTATCTACCGTCCGCTGCAAGGGGGGGTATACGGCTGTTAGGAACTTATAGCACTGACACAGAGGCTTATAGAACTTGCAAAACAACTGTACTTACCTTAAGATGGGGTACCTAATTCTAGTTTCGCAGGCGAAACCCATGTCTATAGGATATTTTTCTGTGAAAGAAACCTCTGAAATGCTTGGCTATTCAGAACAATACGTTCGCAAGCTGCTTAGGAGTGGTGAACTCAGCGGAGAATTGATCAGTAATAGATGGGTGATCGCATCAGAATCAGCTAATGAATATCGCTATAAAAATGAAGCGGATTCTGTTGTTCCGGATCATGAGAGACGGTCTTCTAGTAAACCTCATTTGAAGGCTTTAAGCTTTTTTTCTGGCTGCATGGGACTTGATTTGGGGCTGGAAAAAGAAGGAATTGAAGTAATCCTTGCTTGCGAAGTAGATAAAGCA
>JBIKWV010000318.1:0-5762 GCA_044356135.1 Elainellaceae cyanobacterium | reverse complement strand
CAATCTCTTCGGCATACCCTTGATCGCGCAGGAGCTTGCCCCGATTGGACTGATGTGGATCAGGAATGGGCACCAGAACACAGGTTCCTTTAACCACTGCACTTTCCTCCCAGTCCGACTGACCTTCCCAACTCATGCGGAAGGGTGAAGCAACTGTTTGGGGATCGACGTTATAGGATTTGCAGAGGTCAATCACAGCCGGGTCATCCGCTGAGAGAGAAACAATATCAATCTCAGACTGGACGGCTTCAAAATGACCAAACGCCAAATGATGCGCACTGCGCTGCGATCGCCAGTGTCCAATCGAATTTGCCACAAACTCCGTAATATCCATCAACGTGTTGATTTCTGCTGTGGGGGACGGTTCAGTTTTTCCAGGAAGAATCTGATCAGTCTTGGTAGCCTGGGTGATTCCAGAACTTCGGACTTGGCGATGAAGGGTGAAGCGAATTCTTCCAGTTCCGGGATGACAGATGCTTGATCTGATTCGCTATCCACCAAAATCATTTCAGGCGGTGTAGATTTCCCCAGATTATCCTCAAATGGAGGCAGGGGTTGTGCATCTATCTCATCCACTTCTCGATCTTCCAACGATCCAGAACTGTTCCAGCATCCCTGGATTGGAAGCGATAGAGAACGAGACTCGATTCGCACAACCTTACCCCCTTTGCGGTTGATAAATTGAAGCGTTCGAGCAAGCGAGCGATAGGGGACTTTGAACGTGTAATGGCTGGTTGGCATAACGTGTGGATGACATAAGCCTCTGACCTCAATCAGCAAGATCCGATCATCGTATCCGGTAGTCGCCATAGTCGATACCTGCGATTACTACAAACCTCAAACAGAATTGAGTTGTGCCGTTGTCAAGCTTTCCGATCGCTCAACTGACGCTCCCACACGAACGCAAACAACCGATTAATCGCCCTAAGCAACCTCAGCGACACTGAGAATCTTGCCACCTGTCTTATGAATGTTTTGAATTTTCTGAGATAGCTGATCATATCCCACTTCAAAAGTCGCCGCACTTTGGGTCACACGGGGGCCATAGTTGGCTTTAGAAACCGTAATCCGGAACCGCTTACCCCGACTGCTAGAAGCACCAGAACCACCTGCTGGAGCCACAATCTTGGTCGGCAAATTACTGCCCAAGTCACTGATGAGCTTTGCCGACTTACCTACATCATTGGCCGCGAATCCACGCATCAGCGCAAAAGTCCGATTGAACCCAACATTTTTGATACCCGTTTGGGTGCGATTGCCACGGGCGAATGGCACAACGTTTTCCCCAAAACTCAGAGTATATTCTTCGCTAGCGAGGTAAGAATCGATCTCGGCTTCGTAGCCCTGGCTATTGTAAGTTTGCACATGCTCCGCGATCTCGGCTTGATCTTGCGGGGCACGACCCAGCAAATGCTTGAAATTCAATTCAACAAAACGATAGGGAGAAGAGGTTTCAAAAAAGAGTGATCGATAGAGATCCGACTGGGCTACTGCTCGAACAAATTCTCTGACCGTGATATCGCCATTGCGCAGTTGGGACTCCACACTCATGAGTCGCTGGCTATCCATCACATGAGCATTGCCCAACACTTGCCGATAGACTGCCCGGATAACGGCTTGCAGATCGTCCTCTGTCGCATTGGGGCGCAGTTCAACAGATTCTGCTTCGATCCAAAGTGCCATAATAAACGTCTCCTAAATTTAGTGTTATAACCGTTTCCAGACTAATCAGCTAAGGATTTCGGCGGGGGTGAAAACTCTGTGTGGGGCATCGACCTTCGGCTTAGCGTCTACGTCGATGCCCCCACATCCCTTCTCACTAGCGTGAAAAATGCTGCATTTTCAGAAAATCAGAAAATCAATCAATAAACACCGTCATCGGGTAGGTATGGCCCACCCGATAGGCGATTACGCAATCTCGACAATACTGACAATTTTGCCAGAGGTTCGGTTAATGCGCTGGATTTGAGGAGTCATCTTGCTGGCTGGAACGATATACTCCGTGGTGCTGATCCGACGAGGGATATCGAACTTCGAGCCAGTTACAACAATCTTGAATTGCTTCTCCGTACCGGAGCCAATCACCGTCGCAGAGGAGGGCTTAATCGTGTTGGCACTATTGGTGGCGATGGCATAAACCAACTGCGACGCTTTAACCGAACTGCTGATCTGGGATGGCCCTCGATCAAGCACAAACATCCGGTTGTAGCCCACTTGCTTGGAATTTGCTTCACTCACCCTGCCGCGATAGTAGGGCACAATATTTTCACCAAAAGCAGCCTGATATTCACTGCTGTCGATGTAGGAATCAATCTCAGCATCGTAGCCTTCAGCAACAGAGCGGACAATGTGCTCAGATACTTCTTTTTGATCCTGAGGTGCCCGACCCAGCAAATGCAGAAAATTGAGTTCCACAAAACGGTAGGGGGCGCAAGACTCGAAGTAGCGCGTCCGATAGAAATCAGATTTGGCAACCGCACGGACAAATTCGCGCACCGTGATGGAGCGATCGCACAATTGGGACTCTGCGGTCACCAAACGCTCACTTTCCATCACATGGGGGTTACCCAACACTTGCTTGTAAACCGCACGAACGACGGCTTGAACTTCCTCTAAGCCACTCGTGGGCCATAGTTCCATTGCCATTGAAACCTGCCTCCTAAAAGTCAGGAAAAAATTTGTCAGTGTATTGTTTACCAGGCTGGGGCTAAACAGCTGTAATGCTGGCGATCACACCACCTTGCTGATGAATGCGTTGATACTCCTGGGATAGCTTATCGAAGGGAACCAGGAACACCTGATTGGAGCGGCGAAACTTGGAAATATTATTGAAGGATTTCGCCCGATAACCGGTGACTTCAATGCGATAGACCTTTCCGCCCGAACTGGCGTCTACTCCGTGGCGGCTGCGAGAACCCACTGGCGGTGTACGGAAAGTCGCACCTGCACTGGCAGGGGAGACCACTGGGGTCGGGGTCGGATTGATGACCAGAGAATTGAGTTTAGGCGCTTTACCAGCCAGATCGCCCTTTAGGCTGCTGCTCGAAGCTCCCCGCACTAACTCAAAAGTGTGGGTAAACTGCACCAGACTGGTGCAGGCTTCGGTCTTGTAGCCCCGGATGTAGGGAACGAAGTTTTCGCCAAAGGCATTCTGATATTCGTCACTATCGAGATAGGAATCAATCTCTGCTTCAAAGCCTTGGGTGTCCAGAATGGTGCTGTGCATCCGCATCTCTTCCAGATCCAGCGGTGGACGACCCAGTAAATGGCGGAAATTCAGTTCGATCGCCCGGTAACGCGCACAACTGGTGAAGAACCGAGAGCGATACAGCTCGGACTTCGCCACCGCCCGGACAAACTCACGCACACTGAGCTCACCCCGCTTAAATTGGGACTCGGGCACGGTGAGGCGTTCACTTTCCATCACATAGGCGTTGCCCAACACCTGCCGATAAACAGCTCGAATGATGGTTTCGGCTTCTTCCTGCGAATGACCGGGCACCCACTCAACGGGAGGGGTTTCATCGAACAGGCTGACTCCTAAGCGTGACGCTGGTCCAAAAGGCATTACAAGGTATCTCCTGGCTAACAACAGAGTTCAAGAATGAATTACGAGATATTAAGAGAATCTCAGATTACTCAGACTGATTGATTGAGCTGATTGATTGAGCTGATTGATTGAACAGAGATTAAGTAGCAGATTCTACAAATCTGGTCTGACTTGATCAAACGTTCACTGCCTGGACACTTCAGTCTCTACAAGCGAATAACCTTCACCTCAGAGCAAACCAAAGTTTTCCGGAGAAAACCACAGATCCCTGAAATGAGAATGTTTATACGCTTTGCTATGATTGATTCTCCTATAAGCTCGTACCACTGATTGTCAATTTTTATAAACTGTAATGAATTTGTTCAAATTGGACATCAACAGCATCATCTCCTCTGCTCAATCGATAGATCTCGGCTTTCATTCTGGCTTCGCGGGCTATTCTTGAGTCCTTTTGCTCCACTCCAAACCCGACCAGGACGACCGCTTGCAGCAATTCACCCGCTGCGTTGGAGGAACAGTGTTTTGGATTTTGACTTTTCCCACGCCCACTTACTTACTGGACTTTTGACTAAATTGCGCCGATTTTTTCTGAAACGCTGACTGCGTCAGCGTTTCAGAAAAAATCGGCTATCTCATCCTACTGTTTAGTCAAGCAATATTTGTCGGGTGATATGCCGCGCGGAGCGCGGCATATCACCTGGCCAAACCATCAATTTTTAATTGACTGACCACTACTCGGTAGCTCCTGCCCGAATTAATAGCTCTGATGCCTGAGCAGCACGAAATGACTTACGCGCTTCACTCAATGCCGTGGCTCCCCAGCGGTTGATGGGACGAAAATCAGCGCCATGCTCCAGTAGCAACGCAATCATTTCCACTGTGCCCTGTGCTGCTGCCATCATCAGAGGAGTCCACCCACCCAGGTTGGCGGTATTCACGTCAGCCCCCAGGTCGATCAATGCTTTCACCGTGTAAACGTGCCCCCGTTCTGTGGCAAGGTAGAGGGCGGTGTCGCCAATTTTGTTCGTTGCCTGGATTTCCGCACCCAGACTCACTAAACGCTGCACAAGATCGGTTTGGCCATGTCGCGCCATCGCCATCAGCACCGTTTCCTGGTAGGAATTGCGATCGCCAATGTCAGCTCCATGATCCAACAAGACCGAAACAATCTCACGGCGATCGCCCTCCGCTGCGAACATCAGAGCCGTATATCCAGCCGCATTTTTGGCGTTCACCTCAGCACCGTGAGCCAGCAGTTGGTGCACAATATCCAGATAACCTTCGGTGGCGGCCCACATCAGAGCCGTATTGCTGGCACCCACTGCCGTCACGCCGCCAGTAGTATTAACATCTGCCCCCTGGACTAACAAGGCTTTGACGGCATCGGCGTCACCTTTAATGATCATCCGAATCAGGTCTTGATTGAGCGCAGACATGGTTCAGGCTTCCTTCCATTCAACCTTGAAGACGCTGTCCGGCGATCGCTGAGCAATGGTCGCCTCCCAGGCAATTGACTGCAAAAAAGCCGCCCCAGAGGACGTCTCAACCACATCTACGCCCCAATCTCCCGGTTGTAATGTATCAGGAGAGTCGCTGGTGGCAGGCGTGGTTTTGATGCCCCCCAGAATCAATATTTCTGGAAACGTAGTGGGGTTAATCTGTTGAGCACGACGCTGAGCGGCGAAGGCTTTGGCACACCATTCCCCCACCTGCAATGGTGAAACCCCATCCGCAGGAAACCGAATTTCGACCATCCAATGGGGATGATCGACCAATCTGCACTGCACCTCCTGCTCAGCCAATCCAACCTGAAACACCGCAGCAAACTGCTCTCGGCTCATGGCTGGAACGAGATCGGGTGAGACATCAAAGTTGTGAGAGAGCAACATGCGGCTCTGGGGGGCAGTATCGACAGTCATTATTTTCGTAATAATACAATTGCTTTGATGGCTCAGTCGGTAGAAGTGATGAAGCTGGCGACCCAGAAAGCTGCTCGATCCTGATTGAAGTCAAAGGGCGAAACAGCTTCTGGGGCTGCAACTTTTTCCACGCCCACTTACCACGCCCACTTACCACGCCCACTTAACTGTACTGGAGTTTTGACTATGTTTTTCTACAATGCCGCGAAACGCTCTCTGCGAGAGCGTTTCGCGGCATATTTTATTTTAGCGCTGATTTTGCCTGAAACGCTGACATAGTCAGCGTTTCAGGC
>JBIKWV010000317.1:0-5780 GCA_044356135.1 Elainellaceae cyanobacterium | reverse complement strand
CACCTCCCCGCCCCCCCCGGCCGGCGCGCGCCCCCCCCCCCCCCCCCCCCCCCCCCACCCGCAAAACTGGGATACACCCATTGGCGATCGCCATATCACTGATTTGTCCTGAAGTTGTTAAATTTTTCTGTAATGTGCCTGTATACAGAGGTTTTCGCGCTGGTGAGCGATAGTAAAGTGTTTGTGGCCGAGAGCCGACGACCGGGGGGACGCTGAAAACACTGCGGTTTGCGGCACTCCTGATTCCCGTTGTCTATGTGGGCGGTTCCTGGGTGCTGTACCAGCCTGCACAGAATGGTTTTCTGTCCCCCATTTTCAAGCTCACTTCGCGCCAGGGCGTATACGGTGCGGGACTACTGTTGACCCTGCTGCTGGGTCTGGCCTGCCTGGTCTGGGGAAACCTGCACCGAATCGTGATGATCACGATTAGAATGTTTCTCAACCGTAGGCAGCGGCACTGAGTTCGTGATTCAGATCCCCATTCAGCAACAGCGGCGTGATGGAGTTTGATGCTGGAATTTGCCAAACAGATGCCCCGGTTGTCTTTTTCCCGGTGCGCCACCACAGCCCCGCCTGTGCGCGACTGGTGCGACAACTGGCGCTGGAAATCCAGCCGTCCGTGATTCTGATCGAAGGACCATCAGACTTTGGCGATCGCCTCCCCGAACTCACCCTACCGCACCAGCTCCCGATTGCCATCTATAGCTACATCCAGTTGGCTGACGGACAGCGCCGGGGAGCCTTTTATCCTTTTTGCGTCTACTCCCCCGAATGGCAGGCGATCCAGGTGGCGCGGGAACTCAGTATTCCATTTCAGTTGATTGATTTGCCCTGGGCTGACGTTGCAGCCGGAGACGCTCCCATCCATCGTTATGCAGATGCCGAGTTTCGGCAGAGCCAATACGTGGCAAATCTCTGCCAGAAATTAGGTGTTGAAAGTTTTGACACACTCTGGGACACCCTATTTGAGATCGATCCCAACCTCACACCGGAGCACTATCTGGAACGGTGCCACTATTTCTGCTTTCACATGCGCATCACCGAAGGCCAGATTTCTGAAACTGATTTGCGGCGAGAAGCTTTCATGATTCAGCAAATCCGTGCAGCCATGCGATCGCATCCCGGCCAGATTCTCGTCGTCACGGGTGGATTCCACAGTTATCCGTTGTACGAGCAGATTTTTGCCTGTGCAGAAGGGACACAACCTCACGATCCAACCATTCAGCTAACGAGTGCTTCCCCGTCTGACCAGCCTTATCAGGAACGCGGCCTCGCCCTCACGCCCTACTCCTACCAGCGGCTCGACAGTCTCACCGGGTACAACTCAGGGATGCCAAATCCCGGCTTCTATCACGTCGTCTGGCAGCACCGTTCTACAGGACAGACTGATGTGTGGCGATCGCTCCTGGCCCAGGTTGCCAAAGATCTGCGACAGAAAGAACAGGTGGTCAGCGCTGCCGACCTGATCGCCGTTGAAACAATGGCGCGAGGGCTGGCAACTCTGCGCGGGCACGCAGAAGTCTGGCGGCAGGACTTAATTGACGGCATCATTGGCGCGCTGGTGAAGGAGGAACTGGAATACGGCTGCATCCATCCCTTTTTGCAGGCGGTTCACGCGGTGTTTCGGGGGCAGGAGCGGGGGCGCTTGGCAGCGGGGACAATGCTTCCCCTGCTGGTGCAGAATATTCAGACGCAACTGCATCACTTTGACCTGGAGCCTGCGGTTCAGGAGCGCAAAGTTGACCTGGATCTGGCAATGCCCTCAGATCTGGCCAAAAGTCAATTTCTGTATTGCCTGCGTATTCTTGGGGTCAGTGGATTTCTCCGGACGGACGGGAGCGATTTCATTGGGCGTCAGCATCTCGTTCGGGTTTGGGAGCAGTGGACCCTCAAATGGCATCCAGAATTTGACGCAAGCTGTATTGAGGCAGCAATTTATGGGGCAACCCTGGTGGAAGCGGCGATCGCCCGTCTCACCGAACTCGCCCAGTCGATCGAACGCGATGCAGAAAAAGCTGCAATACTGCTGCTGGATGCCTGCCTGATGGGGTTACCGGAGTTGGGCAATGTGCTCTATGCCCAGTTCGTTGAACTGATCCGGCAGGACGGACAGTTTTTCACAACCGCAAAAGCACTGGAGCATTTGCTTTACCTCTATCGCTACGATGAGATTCTGGGCACCACCGAACGACTCGACATTGGCACCCTGCTGGTGGAGACGTTTCAGCGGTGTCTCTGGCTGCTGGAGGGATTGGGACAGGTGCAGGGGATGGAGCAAAACCTGCTGAGGGGACTCCGTGCCGTTCTGGAAGCCTTTGAGCGCTGTTCGTCACTGCTGGGACTGGAGCGCGATCGCTTCATCCAGATTCTCCACCGCATCAGCACCGACGCTCAGCAGATTCCCCTGATGCAGGGCGCAACCACTGGGGTACTGTGGACATTGGGCGAAACCCCCATGCAGCAAATTCTCGCTGACTTGAATTTCGCTGCAACCCCTGATCACCTGGGTGATTTCCTGACGGGCTTATTCTTCATGGCGCGGGAGGCCGCCCAGCGACACCCCGAACTGGTACAGAAAATCGACCAGTTTCTCATGGCCTACGACGACGAATCATTTCTGGAGGCGCTGCCTGCCCTCCGTCTGGCCTTCTCCTCCTTCACGCCGCGAGAAAAGCACCACATGACCCGGACATTGTTGAACAGCCTGGAGCCAGACAGCGAAGAAAAACCGCTGGTTGACCTGGAGGTGAGCGTTGAGCAGGCCACAGCAGTGATGGCATTTGAGGCAAAGCTATTTCAGGCGGTGCGGCGCTACGGTCTACGGGGAGGTCAGGCATGAGTCATGAACCGTTAAGGCGCAGAATTCGCTGGCGGCTGGTTTTGGGAAGTGGGATGGAGGATCTGCTGGGTGGCTTGTCGGGAAGTTGGCAGGATCGAGATGCGGCGATGGGTTTTCTGTACGACCGGGAATACGGGAGCGATCGCAATGTGCGAGGGAGTGGTGGCAACGGAGAGCAGGGCGATCGCACGGGTTCCCTCGATGCTTCCCAACTGACAGTGCCCGACTGGATCAACGCGGTTCATGAACTGTTTCCGCGCAAAGCCATCGAGCGGTTGGAGAAAGACGCCCTGGAGCGATATCAACTGGAGGAGATGGTCACCAATCCAGCGGTGCTGGCGCGGGTACAGCCCAACCCAACCCTGCTGAAAGCCGTCCTGAGAACCAAACATCTGATGAACCAGGAGGTACTGGCGATCGCACGGCAACTGGTGCGCAAGGTGATCGACCAGCTCATGGAAAAGCTGGCCCGCCAGGTTCAATCTCCCTTTGTGGGCAGCCTGAATCGTCAGCAGCGATCGTTCCTTAAAGTCGCCAAAAACTTCGACGCAAAGACCACCATCCGACGGAACTTAAAATACTACGATCCAGAAACCCAAAAGCTTTATATTCAAACACCCTATTTCTATTCCCGGATTCGTCGGCAGGTCGATCGCTGGCAAATCATCATTCTCGTTGACGAGTCCGGCAGTATGCTCGACAGCGTGATTCATTCCGCGATTACGGCATCAATTTTCTTTGGCATCAAAGCACTCCGCACCCACCTCTGTTTGTTTGATACCTCCGTCGTTGATATCACCCAGGACTGCACCGAACCTGTCGAAACGCTGATGAAAGTCCAACTGGGCGGCGGCACCGACATCGGACAGGCGCTTTCCTACGCCACTACGCTGGTGGATAATCCCCATCGCACCATCGTCCTTCTGATTACCGATTTCTTCGAGGGTGCCCCCGTCGAACGGCTTTACTCTGTGGCAAAACAACTCATCGAAAGCGGAGTCACACTGCTCGGACTCGCCGCCCTGGATGAGCAGGCCAACCCGGTGTATGACCGGGCGATCGCCCAACGTCTCGTCAATCTGGGTGCCCACGTTGGGGCAATGACACCGGGCGAATTGGCGGAATGGGTTGCGCAAAAAGTGAGGTAACAATGCGTCAAGACCTCCTTTCCCTGACAATCGATGATCTGGTTACCCTTAGCAATCGCGGGATTGTGAAGCGATCGCAGCAGGAACTCCAGTCCGGTCAACTCACCTGTGAACTGAACGAAGACAATCAGGGAAATGTTTCTGTTCGCTGGTCCGATCAGGTGGAGTGTCAGCTACCGGGCGATCGAACCCTCACGGAAAGCACCTGTAGCTGTCCTGCAACTACTCTTTGCAGGCATTTGATTCGCTCTGTGTTGGTTTATCAGGCAAATCATCTGAATTCACCTTTGGGTGGACGTGACATTAATGATTCGGACTCTGACACACCCGTAAGGGCGAAGCATTCGGGCGATGAGTCCTGCGACTCCGGCAAGTCGGATCTGCCGAATGCTTCGCCCCTACCCCTACCCCCCTCTACCCATCCACCCATCCACCCATCCACCCATCTCCCCCCATTCCCCCATCCCCCCACCTCCCCACCCACCCCCTGGAACCCCGCCGACATCCCCGACACCACCCTCGCCACCTTTTTCAAAAAACCGACCCTCACCAAACTCAAACAGCAATTCGACGAAGGCCACGTCGTCACCCTCACCCGTGGCAGCAAAGCGATCGCTCATTTTCACACGCTCCCCTTCACCATTCGCTTTCTGGTCGAAGGCGATCTGCGCTACACCCACTGCGACTGCACAGAAAAGGCTCCGTGCAACCATGTTCCCCTGGCAATCTGGGCCTTTCGGCTGCTGGACAATCATCAGTCCAGCGGTATCGTCTCCACCCGTCAGACAGCCTACCCGGTTCCGACAGCACTGCTGGACGACATCGAAGAACGGCTGCAGGAATTGGCCCTGGCAGGTGTGGCGGGCGTGTCTCAGGGGTTGCGCGATCAGATGCACCGTCTGGAAATGCGCTGTCGTGAGCATCGTTTGATCTGGTGTGCCGAGATCCTGTCGGAACTGCTGCTGGAGTGCGATCGCCATCACCACCGCGACGCCCGCTTCTCGCCAGAGAACGTCGTCAGACTGATGGGTGAACTCTGTATTCGCAGCGATGCCATCCGCAATGATACGGGAGCCGTCCCCCAACTGTTTATTCGCGGATCCCAGAGCGACCAGACGCAAACAGTCGGGTCAGCTCGTCTCATTGGCCTGGGCTGTGCCGTCCAGCTCAGGCCCAACAGCGCCGAACTCACCGCCTACTGCCAGGACATCGATTCAGGAAAAATCGTCGCCCTCCGCCGCAGCTTTCCTGACCCCCCCGACGCACCCGAAACCGCAAAGGACTTCTCCCAACTGGCCCAAACCCCCATTGTCAAAGGCATCAGCTTTGACAAACTCGGCACCGGACAACTCCTCGTCAAAGTCGGCAAACGCACCCCCAGCTCCGAATTCCTCCCCGGTCGCGCCCCCATCAGCTTCAACCCCCAGGCATTTCAGTGGGAATCCCTGCGTGCCCCCACCCTGGTCGAAGATTTTGCTGAGTTGGGCGATCGCCTCCGCACCCTGCCCCCTGCATCTCTCCGCCCCCGCCATCTGGGCGAAAACCTGTTCGTCTGCAAAATTGCCGCCGTCGAAGCCGCCACCTTCAACCCCATCGACCAGACCATCGAAGCTGTACTGCGCGATCGCCACAACACCCCCATCACCCTCATCCACCCCTACACCCACCGGGGCCGCAGCGGTGCCGAATCCCTCCTCTCCACCCTAACCCACCACCCCACCACCATCCAATTCGCCGCAGGCCCACTTCCCCCCCCCCCCCCCGGGCGCCCCCGCCCCCCCCGCGCGCGCCGC
>JBIKWV010000316.1:0-5786 GCA_044356135.1 Elainellaceae cyanobacterium | reverse complement strand
CTTTGTTATAAGCCGCAGCAAAACACTGTTTCATCACCTGCGTCAGATGAGCCGTCGCCTCTAGCTCAACCAGACTCGCAGTTCCTAGAAGAGAATGAGTCGCTTGCATCGCCCGCTCAAGCTCGATTGTAGCGAGTGGTTGTGTCTTAATGACAGGGAGAACTTGCCTGAGGATGACAACTTGAGTATCGACCTCACGACGAAATAAATCGAGCTTGGAGTACCCGTTCATATCGACTCCATTTCTATAAAATCTTGTGGTTAAGCGTATAAAACAGCAACTCTGAATCGAGGTAATTGACCTTTTCGTTTTCCCAGTGAATCACGCCTTGCGTATAGGATTCTGCTGCTTTGGTAATGACGATGGGCGCATCCTGCAAATCGTTCAAATGGAAACGGTAATTTCCATAGACTTCATCAACGGGGAAAACCCATTTCTCTTCGCTTTGTCCAGCCACAATCATCCGTTTCGAGTGCTCAGATTGGGATGCTGATTCTTTGGCTGGTTCTACACTCAGAAGGTTGCTTAAAGAAGCACACAACAACGTTTCACCGCGAATATTGACCAGACCCAGGAACAGATTGTTGCTCCGATGCGGCAGGGGTTGAATCATGCAGGGGTGAGTGACTTCTTGCAAAATCCTCACTGGCATGGCGAGCTTTTGGTTGCCCAAGCGAAAGATCATGATTGAAATGGCTTCTTCGGCCAGAACAATTGTCCCGTGCCTATCTGCTCCTTTATCATCAATGGGTGTTTCCGCCAAAATCGTGCTCCACTCATCCACATAATTGTTGGGTGGCTCACGCTCTAGTAAACTATCGCCTACCGCAGCGTAAACAGGACAATCATGACAGTGAATGACCGTTTTGAGTTCGCCACAGGAGCGATCGCCCATGACACCTATTTGATTCCAGCAGTCATTTAAGATCGGGTGAGTAATCCCTTCAGGTTCCAAAACCGGAGACTGATCCAGCATGATCAATGGCTCCTTACTTCCGAGTAATCGTAGCTTGCAGTCCTCGTGCCGCATCATCGAGTTGATCGAGCGCATGATTCGTCTCTCGTAGTGCCTCTGCCGTTTGCTCAGATGCCTGACCCAGTTGCTCCATTGCTTCGCTGATCTGCTGTGCGCCTTCCGATTGCTCTTCGATCCTGTGCTTAACCTGCTCAAATTGGGGGGGTAAGCTCTTTACCTTGCTAATCACATCCCCAATCTGCCCACTAATTTTAGTGACCTGATCGACGCTGTTGGTAACAGACTTATTAAATTTGTCCATCTCCATAACACCAAGCGTCACCGCAGTCTGCATATCTTTAACAATTTGCTCAATTTCGAGCGTAGCAACCGCAGTTTGGTTCGCTAAGCGGCGAATTTCACGAGCAACCACCGCAAAACCTGCGCCATACTCACCTGCTTTTTCAGCTTCGATGGCGGCATTCAGCGACAAAATACTGGTCTGGTCTGCCACTTTGGTAATCGTGATCACCACATTATTAATATTGCCTGCCTTGCTGTTCATCACACCCAGCTTAGAAGAAATCGAAGTGGTTGCATCCGACAAATGGCGCATGGCTCTCTCCATGTCCGTCAGCTCATTCTGGCTGTCATTCGCAGCATGAGCCGTTGCCTGTGCCATTGCATTCACGACATCTACGGTTTGTACTAGCTCCTTAGAAGTCGCTGCAATTTGGTGAGAGGTCGCAGTGACTTCATTGGTAGAAGCCAACTGCTCTGCAACAGTTGCTTCCAATTCTTTGCCCGATGCTGCGATTTGCGTTGCTGAAGTCGTAATTTGAACGACAGACTTTTGAATGCGTCGAGCCAGGACTTTGCTGATGATTTGCCCAAATAAGATAGCAGCCAAAGGCCCAAGTATGACGGCTAAGCTGGCCAGGAATATAGCTTGCCGACTATCACGCCCTGCTTTCTTGTCTACCTCTTCCGCCACCGTCTCGTTGATCCTGAGGGAATCGAGAATGGACGCTGTTGCAGCTTCAAAAGTAACGCGATTGGTTCTGGAACTTTCACGCATCTGATCAAGTAAATTGCCGGCTTTGCGCGCTGCTGCCATCTCAGGTGAACCATTCCGCCCTTGTTGTTGTAGCTCAAGTTGACGAGCATAGGGGTGGAAAATTCCTAAACGCTCAAACTGTTGATCCAGATTGAGAAATTCTTTGTGGCTGTTCTCCCACTGCTTCCAGTTTTCGAGCAATTCTTGATAATTGCGCTCTTCTTCGTTGGTGCGGGGAGTGGCTTCATACTGCTTAAAGCCTTCGCTAACTTGCTCCCAGGCTCCTTTGATACGGGTTAGTTCTGCCTGTCGCTCTTGAGCGCTTAATCCTGCCATCATCAACGCACGCTCAGATGACTCAATCTGGGTTTGCCCTTCATTCACTTTCCATAGTCCAACCAAACTTGGTAGACTGTTGTTGGCTAGTGTATCGATCTTGTTTCCTAAACGAAAAGTAGAAAACAGTCCAACGATCGCGACGATCAATACAAGCGCTCCCATCATTAGGAAAGCAGACATGATTCGCCCCTGTAGCGATTTATCTCTGAATGTGTTGCTGACCATAATTTCCTGCTCCGTTCTATTCAATGGGTTGAAAAATCTAATCAGTTGAGGAATTTAGTAGATTGAAAAACTTAGTAGATTGGTACATCTCATCCGTTGAGAAATGAGATTGACTAGAAATTTGCTTGTAACTTTTGTATCCGTTGTTGCAGGTGCTTTGCGCCGATTGCATCGCCACGAGCTTCTTTTAATAGCGCCAGGTGCATCAGTGCTTCGTAGCAATCAGGTTCCAGATACAGCGCCTTCTGAAAGCAGCGTTCTGCCTGTTCATCGTTTGTTGTTGCCTGATAAAGAGTACCCAACAATGTGTAAGCTTCAACATCAATAGAGTGAGATTCTAAATAAGTTTTGCAACAGGCAATCGCAGCAGCTAGATGCCCTACATCGGCTAAATGTTTTGCCCGGTTCAGATCAGAAACACATGAAGCCTCTGGAGGTGATTTAGCAACACTCGGAAGATTAGAAGATTTTGCAGAATGATGTTGCAGGCTAGGGACAGGACAAAAACCAGAAAACCTATTTTGGAGCGGGAGAAAAACTTCGTTTCGCTCCCGCTCCAAAATAGGTTCTGTTTTTTTGTTAGAGGATGGTGGTGATGGCACTCCATCAATTTTGCGGTAGGCAAATGTAAAGGACTGGCGCAAGTAGGAGAAGCGATCGCCCGGTACTTTTGCCATCTCAGCGGCACCTACAAACAAAAGCCCCCGGGAAACCAGGAGAGAATGCAGTTTATTCAAGATTTGTTGACAGGCAGAGTTTTCCAGGTAAATCAGCAAGTTGCGACAAAAAATAATGTCGTACTTTGTCCTCACTAACCCTATTTTGATTAAATCAAGCTCATTGAGCAGGTTGCCCTGCCGAAATTTCACTGCATTACGAACATTCGGATAAACGGTGTATCTATCATTGATAAGTTGAAAGTAGCGGTTTCGGTCTACCCAGTCTTCGCCCCGAAAAGAATTCTTACTATAAATTGCTTGTCTAGCTCTGTCTAATGCCTGCTGGCTAATATCGACTGCATCTACGCTGAATTGATTGACGTTTAAACCCGCTTCTAGTAGAGCGATCGCAATCGAATAAGGCTCTTCCCCTGTAGAACAAGGCACACTCAACACTTGCAGCTTAGATCCGCCAGATTTGGGCAACCATTCAGAGCGAACAAATTTGACCAGAAAATCGAATGGCTTGCGATCTCGGAAGAACCAGGTTTCGGGGACGACAAGCTGTTCTACCAGTTGGTCAAATTCCTCAGGTGACTGTTGCAGAGTCTTGCAGTAAGCGTTGATGTCAGGTAGATCACAGAGACTCTGACGAGCTTGAATAGCTTTACTAATCTTGCGATCGCCAATAATTTTGGCATCAAAGCCAACACGCTTGCTCAGAAGGGATGCGATCGCCTCTAACTCCTTCATGGGATCACGCTCCTGAACCCGACAGGTGAATGTGCTGTACATCTCCAAACAGTTGTTCCAATCGAATTCTCTGGATCATTCCCTTCTTATCAGTGATGATGCCACCCAAGTAGGGAGCCGCGTTAGTTTGAATGCCCGCGTCTTTGAAATCAGCTTCTGCTTTATCCAATGTTTCGATCACTCGCTCTGCCATCAAGCCAACATATCGGACTGTGCCATCGGCCTGTGAGTAACTCACCATCATGACACGGGTGCTCAAGTGATTTTTGCTGGGAGTTCCTCGAATTAAATGACAGAGGTCGATAACCGGAACAATCGAACCACGATAATCAAACACACCCGCTACATATTCAGGGGCGTGGTGAACTTCTCGATAAAACACGCGTGGAATCACTTCCACAACCCGAGAGGTCTCAACTGCATATAGGTTTCTACCTACATAGAAAACCAGCATCAACATGGCAATAAATATCTCTGAGCACTAGTGTTTAGCCAAGCAATATTTGTCGGGTGATGTGCCGCGCTCCGCGCGGCACATCACCTGGTCAAACTGCCAATTCTTAATTGACTGGCCACTAGTGGGTCATTTGGCATGAGCATTGCCATTCTTGTGGGATGGGCATCTTGCCCGTCTGGGCGGGCGAGACGCCCACCCCACAGAGGTATGGCTATGAGCAAAGCAAATGACCCACTAGTAGACTGCGGCGTAAGTCTCGCTACCATTTGGAGTGGGAGTGCGCAGCACTCCCACTCCAAATGGTAGGCAAATTCGTGCCCTCATCTATTAGAAGGACAAAGAATGTATCATCCGACCCATTACGCACCCTGCGTGAGCGACGGAGATGCCTATAGCTTTCCCAGCCATGATGCAAAACTCCCACCTTTCAAAGACTTCTCTGAGTTAAGGGATCTGCTGTTTAATAAAATCTCAGTTTTCACCTGGCGCGGCTTCGCCGCGCCAGGTGAAAACTGGGATTTCACTGGGATTTTATTTTATGGCAAGCCCCTAAAGCTTAGAGCACATCTCGGACAAGTTATGGCAACCCATCTCACAAATCAAATAGGATTGCTACATGACAAATCACCAATTTCCCTGGCAATTTGATCGAGCTGAAAGAAATCTACTAATGTCTGAAGAGATGTATCTTCTGCTGTAGGTGTTTTGAATTCTATTGCCTCGATTGTTTCTGGTGTGAGATAGTGAAACACCTGCTGCAATAAGGTTGCCGCTACCTCTGATGGAAATACTTCCAATTCTTGAGGAAGACGCCTCAGCCGCGATTTGGCAAAATTGACCTGAAATCTTGCTCTGTGCAACAGCCGCTGGCGAATGTTTTCATGCAGTTCGGGATAATCCAAAGTAATGTTTTTGAGCTTGTCGTGTTGAAGGAGCGATTGCACATCTGGGTTCTCTTCTAAAAAGAGTAAACTTCCCTCCAGGTTATACGCCTCTATTCCCTCCATTGCCAAACTCCCAATATCTGCCAACGCCAAAATACGAGCAACTAGAGAGATTGCAGGCTCTTGTCGATACAAAGCAGGTTGGTAAATCGCTTGCTCAACTGGATCGTAGTCACAAATCGTTGCAGCGATCGCCTCTTGAATGATTTGCAGTTCGCTGTCTGTAAATTGCGCAGAACTTGCCTGATTGATCAGGGTCGGCTGGTTCAATTTGCTAAGGTATGCCAATAAATCTTCAATTGTTGCAGCTTCACTGGCTCCTGTCTCTCTACGCCGGGAGGTGTGAGGCTCCACTTGAGGCACAAAAATTTGTACCATGTCGTGGGCAACGGCGCA
>JBIKWV010000315.1:0-5794 GCA_044356135.1 Elainellaceae cyanobacterium | reverse complement strand
TGGATCGACAAAAAAAAAACGTTTATTTTTTTTGCCGCGCGGCGCGGCGCCCCCCCGCCTCTCTCAAAAACAATTCGGTTTTATTGAATTCGCGATCCTAAGCTCAAAACCGGACAGTGGGGTGTGCCTGTTTATCCTGTTCTGAGTTTAAATTTGAGCTTTTGACTATATTCTTTCTACAACGCCGCAGAACCCTGTCTAAGAGAGGGTTCTGCGGCAAATCCATGTTTAGCGCTGATTTTTCGGAGGAAAAGCGGCGCGATTTCGCCAAAAGCTCTGTTTAGATCCTCTATTAAAAAACTAATTGTTGTGTCCGATACCCCTGATTCGCCACAGATTCGTTAGTGTACCAGTAGTGTATTAATCTTCGCTGCTTCTCATCTTCCGACCTTCCGTTACTCTTTCGCAACATATTCAGCACCAGACCCATCGACCGGGACTACCATAGGGACAGCAGCCCTCATGGGAAATTGTTAAAAAAAGATAAAGAGGTTTAGAATTGAGTGTGGTGAACGGAGACTTAGCATGTTTATTCGACTTGCAGAGCAACACCGCCAGTTCGTTCAAGATCTGGTCATGAATCTACAGGCTCTGGCAACTGTTTTAGAACGCCGGGGATACCTGGCTTCCTGCTACACCTGCGGTGGGCAAATGAACAGTGCCTCCTTTATGGTAAGCCTGGGCGAGAACCATCTGATTCGCTTCCTGGTATCTGATTACGGCATCACTTGGACGGAGATGCGCGATGACCGCGAACTGATGAAGCTGGAGGGTGCAGAGGCCGTTAGTCAGCTCCAGGAGCTGGCAAATCTTGTGAAGTTTCAAGTCAAACCTGGAGAGCATCGGCTGACCCTGGCCAACTTGTCTGAGAAGATCGCGTAACGCTTTTTGAATTGACTGAGACACTGCTAGTACTGCCCAGCCACTGGCCCGAGATTTTGCTCAGGCTGATTCTGGCGATCGCCTTTGGGGCCTGTATCGGTTGGGAGCGAGAGTCTGAGCATAAGCCCGCTGGCCTGAGAACTCATATGTTGGTGAGTCTAGGAGCCGCAATATTTGTGATGGCCAGTATTCAGGTGGGCGATCGCATTTCCACCGATGCTACCAGCCGAGTCATCCAGGGTATCGTTGCGGGCATTGGGTTCCTGGGAGCGGGTGAAATTTTTTCCAAGTCATCCCGTGCCTCAATGGGTGAGGACAGCGATGTCAAAGTTCGAGGGTTGACTTCCGCTGCGGCAATCTGGGTTTCAGCATCGCTGGGCATTGCCGCCGGAGCGGGGTTATGGTTTATGGGCGTAGTGGCAACCCTGATGGCGCTGCTAATTCTCTGGGGTGTGAAGAAGATTGAGTAGGGAAGAATCTCAGCCCCTGACTGGCGACTGTCACTCGTACCGTTGCACCCACGGGGATCGTTGTCCGGGTAGAGGTTCGGGCCTGCAAACGACGACCTGACTGAGTAATTAAACAGTAGGCGTACTCCCTGCCTAGAAATTGGCGATCGCCCACCGTCAGCCCCCCCTGGCTGTCCAATTCGAGGGTCAGGTCTTCCTGCCGAATCATCAGATCACCACGGGCAGCTTCTCCTTTGCACAGATCCCAGTCAGCTTTGCAGATACAGTCGATCTGCGTCTGAGAGAATCGTCCAATCTCCGTCTCCCAGATCTCACCTTGCTGCTGGGCAGGCAGAAAATTTGCCTGGGTCACAAATTCTGCGACAAATCGGGAGGCAGGTTCTTGATAGATCGCCTCAGGGGTATCTAATTGTTCCAGCTTCCCCTGGCACATGACGCCCACCCGGTCGGCGATCGCCATCGCTTCTTCCTGGTCGTGGGTGACAAAAATGGCGGTGGTGCCTGTCGCCTTGAGAATCTCGCGGACTTCCTGGCGCAGGTAGAGACGCACCTGCACATCCAGATTGCTCAGCGGCTCATCCAGCAACAGGAGGGCAGGGCGGGGAGCCAGGGCACGAGCCAGAGCAACCCGCTGTTGCTGGCCACCGGAAAGTTCGTGGGGGTAGCAGTCCTCTCTACCCTTCAGACCAACAAGGGCAATTGCCTCTGCCACTCGCTTCTGCACAGTAGCCTTGCCCGACTGCGGTAGACCAAACGCAATGTTTTCTGCTGTCGTCAGATGGGGAAACAGGGCGAAGTCCTGAAATACCATGCCCACCGATCGCCGCTCCGGCGGCATACATAACCCTGAACTGGCAATCACCTGGCCCGCCAGAGAAATTTCTCCAGATTGCGGTTGCTCGAACCCTGCAATCAGCCGCAGCAGGGTCGTTTTTCCACACCCAGATGGTCCCAACAACCCCAGCAACTCCCCCTGCTCAAGGGACAGAGTGACATTACACACAGCGGGCTGGGGGCTTTTTGCGAACTGCCTGGTAACTTGATACAGGGATAGATGTGCCATCGAGAGCAAATTGGGGTGTAGCGGCTAGCAGACGATTCAGAGGATGATTCTCATCCTCCCACATTATCAAAGCGCTTGTTGAAAGATATAGTCAATAAGATGACAGATTATTTTATTGAGGTTTGTTGACAAAGGCTCTCATCAAAGTTGCTGGTAGCTTGCGGCTTAAAATTGCCGATGGTTTTGTGTGAGGCGTGTCCCCCATGCCCAAAGAAACTTTGCCTGGTTGGAGTGGCGCGAAGCGCGCCACTCCAACCAGGCAACCAGGCAAAGCTCGCTTGGCGAACGACTAGTGGGTCATTTGCTTTGCTCATCGCCATCCCTCTGTGGGGTGGGCGTCCCGCCCGCCCAGACGGGCAAGCTGCCAGGAATGGCGATACCCATGCCAAATGACCCACTCGTGCAGCGATTAAGTACTCGCAACACCAGAGGTATTTTAAAACCCAGTAGATTCTTGATTTTGCGTGCGCTTAGCGCACGCAAAATCAAGAATCCAGCGGATTTTAAAATACCTCTGGTTCTCAGTTAAACCAACCACAAGCAAAAATAAACTGCTATGCGATCGCCCCACTCTTCCCCTTCAACGCCCACTTCACCGTGGTTGATGACGCTTCGCCGCTTGCTGCCAGACGGTTGGACGATTGGCGTCGGAGTAATCGTGCTGCTGCTGTTACTGCCTGTACTGGTGGTACTGGGCAGCATCTTCACAGGGTCTCAGGCGGTCTGGGGGCACCTGGCCAGCACGGTTCTGGGAACCTACATCGCCAACTCACTGCTGCTGCTGCTTGGGGTCGGCACTGGGGTAATTGTCGTGGGCACCGCAACAGCATGGCTGGTCAGTATGTGTGAGTTTCCCAGTCGTCGTTGGGTAGAATGGGCGCTGCTGCTGCCCCTGGCAGCTCCAGCCTACATTCTTGCCTACGTCTATACGGAGCTACTGGAGTTCTACGGACCTGTGCAGAGCGGGCTGCGGGCGATCGCAGGGTGGGAAGGCGCTCAGGACTACTGGTTTCCCGATGTCCGATCACTGGGGGGAGCCATTTGCCTGTTCATTCTGGTGCTGTATCCCTACGTTTATCTGCTGGCGCGGGTGGCGTTCTGGGAGCAATCCACCTGCACCCTGGAGGCCAGCCGCAGTCTGGGCTGTTCCCCCTGGCGCAGTTTTTCCCGGGTGGCACTGCCGCTGGCCCGTCCGGCGATCGCGGCGGGTACTGCCCTGGCATTGATGGAAACGCTAAGCGACTACGGCACCGTAGCCTACTTTGGGGTGGATACGTTCACGACAGGGATCTATCGCACCTGGTTTGGCATGGGCGATCGCCCTGCCGCAGCCCAACTGGCGGCGTTACTGATGCTGTTTGTTCTGGGGCTGATTCTCCTGGAGCGCTGGTTTCGGCGGCAGTCCCGCTACTACCAGACCCACAGCCGATATCAGGCACTGCCCCGCTATTCACTGCGGGGAGGAAGAGGAGCGATCGCCCTGCTGATTTGCGTTCTCCCCTTTCTTCTGGGCTTTGTTGTACCCGCGATTTTCCTGGCGCAGATGACGCTGCAAAACCTGGATCAACTTGGCCAGGGGCAGTTCTGGTCGTTTGCACAGAACAGCTTACTGCTGGCCAGTTTAACGGCGGGAATCGGGCTTGCAATTGCCCTGCTGATGGCCTATGGCGTGCGGTTAAACCCCAACCCCGGCATGATCATGGCCACCCGGTTGGCGTCGATGGGCTACGCGCTGCCGGGATCGGTGATTGCGGTGGGCATTCTCGTGCCGCTAGGGGCATTTGACAATACCGTCGATGCCTGGATGCAGAAACACTTTGGGATCTCAACCGGACTGTTAATTAGCGGTACGATTGTGGCGCTGGTGTTTGCCTATCTGGTGCGGTTTTTGGCAGTAGCGTTGAACACGGTCGAGTCCAGTCTGGCCCGCATTAAACCGACGCTGGATGATGCCGCTCGTTCGCTGGGGCGATCGCCTGCCGGAACGCTGATTCAGATCCATGCACCGTTGATGACCCGTGGTCTGCTGACCGCTGTGCTGCTGGTGTTTGTGGATGTGATGAAGGAACTCCCTGCAACCATTATTGTTCGTCCGTTTAACTTTGATACACTGGCGGTGCGCGTCTATCAACTGGCGTCGGACGAACGGTTGTCAGAAGCAGCTGCGCCCGCATTGGCGATCGTTGCAGTTGGTATGATCCCAGTCATTCTTCTCAGTCGTCAAATTACCCGATCCAGTCGTTAACGATGCAATCTACACCAATGTTCAAATTTATTTTCAAAATAGGTTCCTGGATAGCTGCGCTTGCGTTGTATGGGGCGATCGCCAGTTGTGCTCGTCCTGCGGCGGAGCAAGACCCTCAGCAGAAGCTATTGGAAACGAAGGACTGCACAGAGTGCAAGCTTCAGGGTGCTGATTTCAGTCAGCAAAATTTGAGTCAGGTAATTTTAAATCGGGCAGATTTAAGTAATGCCAATTTCAGTGGAGCCAATCTGAGTGAGTCACTGATCGATAGCGCGAATTTGAGTGGGGCAAACTTGAGTGGGGCCAATCTGTCAAAGGGCGGTCTCTCTGCGGTGAACCTGAATGGCGCAAATCTAGAAGGCGCAAATTTAGAAGGTGCATTTTTGCGAAATGCAGATCTGAGTAATGCCAATCTTAGCGGCGCAAACTTAACCAACGCCGATCTGCGCGATGCAAAAATTGACGGAGCAAAGCTGGATGGCGCAACCTTCAAGGGCACACTGATGCCCGACGGCAACGTCAAAAATTGAGATCGATGAGGGGTGCTACAACTGATGCATCACCGCTCATCAATCTCGATAAAATGGGAGGGCGCATCCCCAAAAGATGCGCCCACTTCGTGCCTGAAGTGCGTCGGGTGGAGGCGTTGGATCAGAACGCCTCTACCGCCAACCTGCGCGATCCATAATTTGCAGGGCTTGAGGATTCAGACGACCGTAGGTGGCAGCATTCATCGCGTCTGCTCGGAATGTGCCATAGCTAGCCAGCACCGGATCCAGCGAAACACCTGCGACCACAGGATACTCATTGTTGCTTCTGGCAAAGATTTCCTGAGACTGACGGCTCACCAGATGCTCCAGAAAGCGAATGGCGGCAGCTTTGTTGCGGGAGGTTTTGAGCACCCCACCGCCGCTGATGTTGACATGGGTACCGCGATTGCGCTGATTCGGGAAGAACACGCCTACTTTCCGCGCAACTGCTTGTTCTTCAGGGTTGTTGGACTTTGCCAGTCGGGGCAGGTAGTAGGTGTTGACGATCGCCAGATCACCCTGTCCAGCAGCAAGGGCACGAATCTGAGCTGTATCATTGCCTTCGGGGGGACGGGCAAAGTTGGCAACCAGGCCGCGTGCCCAG
>JBIKWV010000314.1:0-5796 GCA_044356135.1 Elainellaceae cyanobacterium | reverse complement strand
CGGTCACAAACCCGTATTTTTTTTGGACCGGGGCGGGCCGCCCCCCCGCCTCTCTCAAAAACAATTACAGGTTAATTTGTTCACGATCCTAGGGGACTTCCAAAAATAAAACCGTCCCATTTTTGAGTGAGAGGGCGGCGAAGCCGCCCTCTCACTCAAAAATGGGATGATTATTTACCGGGAAGTCCCTAAGCTGGGGAATCGTCTACACAACGCAGGTAATTTCATTGCTGGCAATCTTTCTAGAACTGGGATGGTTTTGAACACGACCTACAGACTGACCTGACCGCTGGTTGCCAGCACCCGTGCGCTGACACCAAACACCCGTAGCAATCCTTCAGAGTCGGCGTGGTTGTAGGTGCCGATGCCTTCCATTGAGGCGTTTTCCTCTGAGTACAGGGAGTGGGGCGTATCCTCTGCTGCCACAAACGAAAGATTGCCTTTGTAGAGCGAAACGGTAATGGTGCCCGTTGCCAGACTGGCAATCCGCTGAATTGCACCCAGGGCCATCTGGGTAGTCAGGTCAAACCAGTAGCCCTGGTAGATTTGCTTGGCGATCAGCAGCGAAAGCTGGTCGTAGAACTCGCGGGCGCGGCGATCGAGCACCAACTGCAACAGGTAGGCGTAGCAGGTGCCCAGCAGTTCCACACCGGGGCTTTCGTACACGCCGCGTGATTTGATGCCGACAAATCGGTTCTCCACCAGGTGAGTACCGATGCCGATGCCGTGCTGTCCGGCGATCGCATTGGCTTTCAAAAAGATCTCCACCAGCCCCAGCGATTCCCCGTTGATACTCACAGGGCGTCCCTGCTCAAAGCGAATCGTGCATTGTTCAGACTCATCGGGGGCGAGCATTGGATAGCAGCCCATGATCGGGTTAACGAACTGGGCGGGAGTATTCAGCGACTCCAGCATCCCCGATTCGTGGGTCAGCCCCAGCAGGTTTGCGTCGGTAGAGTAGGGTTTATCTTTGGTAGCGGAAACGGGCAGGCCATTCTCCTGGCAGAAGTCGATCATCTCGCTGCGGCCTGGGAACGTTGCCAGAAAGTTTTCATCCCGCCAGGGGGCATACACCTGAAAGTCGGGAGCCAGCATGTTGGTGATCAGTTGGAACCGCACCTGATCATTGCCGCGCCCGGTGGCTCCGTGGCTGAAGATGGACAGACCTCGCTGCTTCATCTCCATGATCATGGCCTTTGTCAGTGTGCAGCGTGCAATCCCGGTGGTGTTCCAGTAGCGCCCCTCATAGGTGGCCTGGGACTGAATCACTTTGAGGCCATCTTCGGCGATCGCCTCCCTTGCAGGCAGCAGCACAAAGTCCACAGCACCCGCCAGTTTCATCCGCTGGCGGATGGCATCCATATCTTCCTCATCCGGTTGCCCCAGGTCGGCGGTAAAGCACACCACGTTGACCCCTTGATTGGTCAACCAGCGGGTAATCGTGCAGCTATCCAGGCCGCCCGAACCAGCAAATGCAATTGTTTTTCCCTTCAGATCCTGAACATTCATACCACTTTCCCGGATGAGTCAATGCGATCGCAAAGTCCCATTATCCAGGTTCCTGGCTCAATTTTTGCTAAGAGAAACACAGTTTTTCCGGCTTTCGCCCTTGACCCCCCCCAAATGCTGGCAGGCGCGATTCAGCTTGAAACCCAAAAAGCTGTCCCGCCCTTCGACTTCGCTCAGGGCGGGACAGCTTTTTGGGTTTTGACTTTTTCCACGCCCACTTACTGAATCACGTCTTGCGAGTTCCAGGGCGCGAACCAGGGAAGCAGCAGGAGGCCGGGAATCGCGGCAGCGATCGTGAGCAGAAAAAAGAGCGGCCATCCAGTTTGTTGGGCGATCGCTCCGGCTGGGGCCACCAAAATATCGCGGCTTACCGCCATCAAACTGGAGAGCAGGGCGTATTGAGTGGCTGTGAACCGAGGATTGCAGAGGCTCATCAGGAAGGCAACAAAACCTGCGGTTGCCAGCCCACCGCAGAAATTCTCAATGTTAATCGCCAGTACCATCACCGGAAAACTGAAACCGACCAGCGCCAGGACAAAATAGGCGACATTGCTGAGAGCTTGCAGTCCACCAAAGACCCAGAGCGACCGATTAATTCCCAACTGGCTGAGGGCTGCACCACCGACGAGGGTACCGACAATCGTTGCGATCAGCCCCATTCCTCCCTGAATAGCACCGATGTCAGTTTGACTGAATCCAGTTTTCAGCAGGAAAGGAGTGGCCATATTGTTGACCAGGCCATCCCCTAACCGGAACAGGGTAACGAACAGAAGAATCAGCAATCCTCTGGTTACTCCAGATCGCTGAAAGAATTCGAGAAAGGGCTGAACAACAGCCTCCGCCAGCGTGCTGGGCGGCACAACCTGACGCTCTGGCTCCGGTGCAAACAGCGTAAACCCGACGCTCAGCAGCATCAAACCCGCCATGCAGAGATACACGATCGGCCAGGGCATCTGGTCGGCCAGAATCAGGGCCAATCCTCCCGTTGTCAACATGGCGATGCGGTAGCCCAGGACAAACACCGCTGCCCCAGCCCCCATCTCTCGCTCCTCCAGGACATCTGTGCGATAAGCATCAAGCGCAATGTCCTGACTGGCGCTAAAGAAGGCAATAAAAACGGCATTAATCGCCACCAGTCCCAATGCCTGCCTGGGGCTTTGCAGGGACATGGCAGCGATCGCCAATGACAGCACCACCTGAATGATGACTAACCAACCCCGTCGCCGACCGAGAAATGGCGGCACATAACGGTCGAGCAGGGGTGACCAGAGGAACTTCAGAGAGTAGGGTAGCGCCACCAGGCTAAACACCCCGATTTTGGTCAGGTCAACCCCCTCGACCGTCATCCACGCCTGGAGGGTACGACTGGTCAGAAAGAGGGGGAGTCCTGATGCAAAGCCGAGCAGCAGCAGTGCCGCTATCTTGCGGCTTTGGAAGACCTGGAGGAAGGAGGTAGATTTCACGGCGATCGCAAGCAACAAAAGGTCAGCCCGGTAAAGACTGTCTCAGTATCTTGCCATAGACTGACTCTTCCCTTCGGGAGTTTCCTGGTGGGTCATTTGCTTTGCTCATCGCCATCCCTCTGTGGGGTGGTCGTCCCGCCCGCCCAGACGGGCAAGATGCCAGGAATGGCGATACCCATGCCAAATGACCCACTAGTTGTAATCGCGCCACACACCAATCAGAGTGCCCTGGAGGCTAACCTCATCAGCGAGCGCTTCAATTGGGTCGTATTTGGAGTTTCCCGGCTTGAGGGTGACCTTGTTACCGCGACGATGGAAGTACTTCAGGGTGTTGCCAGCCCCATCGATATGAGCCGCAACAATGGTGCCGTTCTTCACGCGATCCGGCTCCAGCACAGGTCGCATAATCACCAGATCGCCATCGGCGATCATGGCCTCAATCATGCTGTCACCATTCACTCGCAAAGCATAGTCCTGGGGCCGAAGCTGCATTCCTGCAATGTCGAGGTACTCCACCACATCGGTCTTTGATTCGAGTGCGCCCCCCGCAAACACCTCACCCATGATGGGGACACCCTGGCTGAGTGAGTGAATGAGGCGAATGGTACGCGCCCGTCCTTCAGTCCAGTCAATGTAGCCCTTTGAGCGCAGGTGCTCCAGGCGGCTCTGGATGGGCGCGGGGGATTTCAAACCCATCGCCTTCATCATCTGCCGAATGGACGGGGAATGCTGGTTCTCGCGGATATAGTCCACTAGCCAGTCGTAGAGTTGCCGTTGGACTTCGGTTAGAGCTTCCATAGGTAAATCAGGATATAGTGCCGCTTTATAAGAACACTTGTACCATCAAATCTACGGATTTGTCCAGTGTTTTTCAGAACATTTTATTGATTGCAATATTTTGCCAAAAAAATGAACCAAGCGGTAGATCGGGGTAACACCTCACGGCGGAAATAATCTTATGTTTTTGTGTGGCGAGCGAAGCGCACCACACAAAAACATAGGCAATTTTAGACCGCCGAGTAGTCGCAGGAAGACGAAGAAAAATGCTGACACTACTGACAGATTTCGGCACGCAGGATGGGTACGTGGGAGTGATGAAAGGGGTGATCGCCCAGATCGCTCCCACACTACCCGTTGTGGATCTGACCCACGACATTCCACCCCAGGATTTGGCGGCTGCCCGATTTATTTTGATGAATGCCTACCCCTACTTCCCGGTCGGAACGATCCATGTTGCGGTGGTCGATCCAGGCGTGGGAGGCCAGCGGCGGGCGATCGCCCTCCAACTCGAATCGGGCTATCTGGTTGGCCCTGACAATGGCATCTTCAGCGGAGTGCTGGAGCAATATCCGCCGCTTGCCGCCATCGCCCTGACCAACCCCCAATACTGGCGCACCCCATCCCCCAGCGCCACCTTCCACGGACGGGATATTTTTGCTCCGGTGGGCGCTCACCTGGCCAGTGGAGTTTGCCTGACTGATCTGGGCGATAAGATTGACCTCACCACGCTGGTCACCCTGCCCATCCCTGCTTACCAGGAAAAGGGTGGGATTCTTCTGGGTTGTATTCAGTACTGCGATCGCTTTGGCAATCTGGTGACCAATATCCCCGCTCAAGCCCTCGCCCACCATTCCTGGCAGGTGCGTTTCTGCTCCACAGCGATTTCCAGCCACGCGACTTACAGCACAGTTTCAGCAGGAGATCTCCTGTCTCTCATTGGCAGTCACGGTTGGGTTGAGATCGCTGTGAATGGCGGCAATGCGCGGGAAGCGTTGAATGCAAAAATTGGCGATCCCGTTCAACTGATGTGCTGTTATGGATAGATTGCTGCTCAACCACTGTACGGACATCTGTTTCTTGCACCGCACGTGTGTGAAAACGGCATTCGATTCAGATGGGTTTTCGACTACGGCAACCGTGCAGGGCGTGGCATTCGGCCTGGATGTTTTGGGCTTTACCAGAATTAACTGCCGAATGCCGCGCCCTACCCAAACGTCGCGCTATGCCCACCCATTGACCGAATCGGGCGAACGACCGTTTCGCCCCTACCCATCCACCCATCTACCCATCCACCGGAACGCAGATGGACGCAGATGAACGCAGATTTTCGTCTCCTACCCATCCACCCATCCACCCATCCACCGGAACGCAGATGGACGCAGATGAACGCAGATTTTCGTCTCCTACCCATCCACCCATCTACCCATCCACCCATCCACCGGAACGCAGATGGACGCAGATGAACGCGGATTTTCGTCTCCTACCCATCCACCCATCTACCCATCCACCCATCGACCGGAACGCAGATGGACGCAGATGAACGCAGATTTTCGTCTCCTACCCATCCACCCATCCACCCATCCACCCCCAGTGCTATCCTCCAAATAGAAAGGCAACAACGCGAGGTCACTTCCATGAGCGAAGCCGTATACCAGGGACAGTTTGGAGAATTCACCGTTACTGCGGGCGATCGCCAGGGTGTCCGGATCTATCGTGCAGGTTTGATGGTTGCAGCCCTGAGTTTTGCAATCGGGACTGCTCTGGTGCTGAAGGATGGGGTTGATCCTGCCATCCTGCCGTGGCTGAGCGTGCTCTACTCGGTGTTTTCGTTAGCGCTGGGTGTCAGTTTGCTGACTATTCACATTTATATGGCAGCACTGCACCGGGCGCTTCAGGTGTTCTGGGTGATCGGGACGGTGGCGGCAATCGTTGTGGCGCATGGCGATCGCGCCCCCTTTCTGCTGACGGTTTATCAAAATCCTCTGACGTTGCTGGGGGTTGGGTTTACGTTTGCTGCACTGACGGGGATCTTTTTTAAGGAAGC
>JBIKWV010000313.1:0-5798 GCA_044356135.1 Elainellaceae cyanobacterium | reverse complement strand
TCCATCTGCCATGACCGCCGCGAATCCTCAATCCTTAATGGATAGGGGGCGAACTGCCTATGGTGCAGGACAGTTGACCCAGGCACTAACCCAGTGGCAGCAGGCAGCGCAAGCCTATGCCACTCAGGGAAATCTTCTGGATCAGGCGCTGGCGCTCAGCTATGTCTCGCTGGTACAGCAGGATCTGGGGGACTGGGATGCCGCAAGAGCCGCCATTGCTCGGAGTCTGGCGGTGCTGGAGCAGGTGCCTGAACAAACACAAAATCGGCAGGCGGTGCTCGCCCAGGTTTTGAATACCCAGGCCAGTTTGCAATTATCCCAGGGTCAGTCTGAGCAAGCGCTTGCGACCTGGAAGCAGGCTGAAGCCGCCTATCGGCAGGTGGGAGATGCTCAGGGAGCACTGGGCGCTCAGCTCAATCAAGCTGAAGTACTGCAAACGCTGGGATTGTTTCGCCGTGCCCAGGATCAGTTAGAAGCTATCCAGAACGCACTCCAGCAGCAGCCCTCCCCAGCCCTAAGAGCGACGGGATTGCGCAATCTGGGCCGTCTGTTCCAGGCAATGGGAAACCTTCCTCAGGCGCGATTAGTACTGGAGCAGAGCCTGAACCTGGTGCAAGCGCTCAATCAACCGCTGGATCTCAGTCTCACCTTCTCCAGCCTGGGCAATATCTATCAGGCTCTGGGAGAATCGACTCTGGCCCTCAACGCCTACGAGCGAGCCGCTGCGATCGCCCCCAATTCATCTCCCCAGATCGAAGCGCAGCTCAACCAACTCAGTCTTTTGACCCAATTACAGCGCTGGCCAGAAGCACAAACGCTGTTTCAGAGGATTCAAACCCAACTGGCTCAGCCTTCCGCCAGTCGTCCTTCAATTTATGCCAGTGTGAATCTGGTCGAGCGATGGCTGCAACTGTCCCAGAAGGCACCCGCCTCCGCTGGTTTACAGTTGGCTTCTGAGCGAGAAATGGCCAATCTGCTGGCGATCGCCCTCCAGCAATCCCGACAGATCCAGGATCTGCGTGCCGAATCTTTTGTGTTGGGACAATTGGGCAAGCTGTATGAGCGGACGAAACAGCTACAGGAGGCCAGAGGGCTGACGGAACAGGCACTCATTCTGGCACAATCAATCAATGCCGACGATCTTGCCTATCGCTGGCAGTGGCAATTGGGGCGTCTGCTCAAACAGCAGGGAAATGAGACTGAGGCGATCGCCGCCTATTCAGGTGCAGTTAAAAGCTTGAAGGTGCTGAGGTCTGATTTAATCGCGGTCAGTTCTGACGTGCAGTTTTCGTTTCGGGAACAGGTAGAACCCGTTTATCGAGAATTGGTCAGTTTGTTGTTGACAGCACCCAACCCCAGTCAGGAGAAACTGATTCAAGCTCGTGCTGTGATTGAATCGCTCCAGCTTGCGGAGCTGGAAAACTTCTTCCGTTCTGCCTGTCTGGATGCGACCCCGCGCCAGATTGATCAGATTGACCCAAAGGCTGCGGTCATCTATCCCATCATTCTGCCCAATCGTCTGGCAGTCGTCCTGGCGATTCCCGGCCAGCCGATTCGCTATTACTCCACACCTGTGCCTCAGACAGAAGTGGATCAAACACTTGAGCGGTTGCTGCAATCACTCAACCCTGCTTTTTCAAATCGAGAGCGCCTGCGCTTATCAGAAAAAGTCTACTCCTGGTTGGTACGTCCTGCAGTTGAACAACTGACTCAAAATGGCATTAAAACGCTGGTGTTTGTCCCAGATGGATTGCTGAAAAATTTGCCGATGGCTGCCCTGTATGACGGCAAGCAATACTTGATTGAACAGTACCGAATTGCACTCACGCCTGGGCTGCAGTTGCTCGCTGCTCAAGGATTAACTCAGAATAGACTCCAGGTATTAATCGGAGGTTTGAGTGAGGCTCGTCAGGGATTTTCTGCCCTTCCTGGCGTCGAAGCTGAAGTACAAAGAATTTCCACTCAGGTATCGATTGATCAGCTGCTGATGAATCAGGCATTCACCAAAAGCAATCTTCAGCAGACGATCAACAACAATCCTCTCCCAATTATTCATTTGGCAACCCACGGACAATTCAGTTCAAATCTCAACGAAACCTTCATCCTGACCTGGGACGACAGGGTCAACATTCAAGACTTCTATGGTCTGTTGCAAAACCGCACCGCTAATAATCGTCAGCCATTAGAGCTATTGATTTTAAGTGCCTGTCAAACTGCTTCAGGCGATGACAAAGCTGCATTGGGTCTGGCAGGTCTGGCCGTGAGATCGGGGGCACGCAGCACAATTGCTTCTCTCTGGGCAGTCAACGATCAATCAACTGCACAGTTAATGACCGAGTTTTACCAGAATCTGGCCAATCAGGAGATCGAGACAAGAGCCGAAGCTCTCCAGAAGGCTCAGGTAAAGCTGCTTAACTCACCTCAGTACAAGCATCCCTACTATTGGGCCGCCTTTGTTCTGGTCGGAAATTGGACATGATCGCAGTGGAGATAAAGCCTTTTCCAGTCGAATCAAGTACGGATTTCGGGGTGCAGGGGCTTCGACGTGAGTACTCAGATGAACGTCCCCGCCCCCACACCCCTTCTCACCAGCTTGAACAACGCTGTAAAGAAGTACGTAGGGCTATTTTTTCTAAACACCTGGGGGTGAATATATTACACTCTGTTCATTTTTCAGAACGACTGGAGTGAGTGGTGCGAGTGAAGCTATGCCTCTGACCTGGCAGGAATGTACTCCGATAGGTTCAGTGGGAATGCGGAGCTTCTTTCGTAGAAAGATACGAGACGTAAGTGTTCCATTTCGTCGATAATTAGGATTAAGTGTGATCCCTGACTCTCTGCAACCATTAGCGGTTTACACCCTTTTTCTGGCTAATAAGGTACAGATTTTGGGGTGTAGGGGTGGGTTCCCTGCTTGGAACCTCGACGTGAGCGCTCAGCGTTCAACTAAAGCTCACGCGGCTCGAGTGAGCGTTCGCCGAATGTCGGAGATCACGTGGCTCGAGTGAGCCTCGTCGAACTCCGAAGTCCGAACAGCACCGCCCCCACCCCCCCTGTCCTTCACCAGTGTGAAAAGCGCTTTAATTAATTCAAGCAATTCGTCGCCAGGTTCTATGCCCGCCCGAATCGTGCAGAGTTTTGAGTTTTACTCATGATGATTTTGAGTCTTTGTCGTCCTTCACTATCACCCTCATAAACAACTCTCAACCTGCACTATGTTGCTCACTCTCAAAAGCAATCGAATCCATTCTGGACTCCGACTGTTACTATTGCACCTTTTACTTTTGCAGGGGATGATCGGTCCAGCTCAGGCTCAACCGGGCAGCAGATCATCAGGGTCGCCTGAACACTCCAGTCAGATCATGTTTCGTCCTCCTGGAGATGGGGCACCTGACAATACAGTTGGTGGCGGAACTCGTGAAGGCGGGGTTTGTTCTCAGTCGGTTACCGCTCCGAATCCAGGCTTTATGCCCGTGCTGCCTAAAACCGGACATGGTTTAACAGCCGCTGAACGTCCCACCTTCTTTGCCTATGTACCGAGGACAGTTGCCCAAACTGCTTTCTTCAGCATTCAGGGAGAAGATAACGACTACTATTACCAGAAAACCTTCGCACTGAGGGGGGCTTCCAGCATCATTGCCATTACATTGCCTGCCGATGCCCCTCCCTTAGAGGTTGGCAAACAGTACCGATGGTCCTTTGTTTTGCAATGCAACGCACAACTCCGTCCCGATGACCCCATGGTTGAAGGTCGAGTGCAACGGATTTCCCTGACTCCAGCGATCACCAGTCAGGTGTCCCGTGCCTCTGCCCGTCAACAGGCATCCCTCTACGGTGAAGCAGGTCTTTGGTTTGATCTGCTGGCTTCCCTGGTCACGCTGCGTCAAGCCGCACCTCAGGATGCGGGTCTAAACGAGGCATGGCAGACCATCCTGGCTGAAAACGGAATGGAGGCGATCGCCACTGCTCCACTCTCTCGCCGATAATCCCCAATCGCCCCCTTTGACCTATGTGGCAAACCTTCTGGAAACGTATTCGACAGCACACTGCCCAGGAGGGCGGCAGATTACTGGGGGTGTCGATCGGGGTTGCCGGATGTGTCGTGCTGCTCAAGCTCGCAGGAGCATTTCAGTTCGTTGATCTGCTCCTGCTGGACTATTTGTTTCGTTGGAAGCCGCCCGAATCTGTTGATTCCAGAATTGTCATTGTGGCGATCGGGGAAGCGGATCTGAACAAAGTGGGCCAGTGGCCGATTCCAGACGGAGTGCTGGCTGATCTGTTGCAAAAGATTCAGGCGCAGCGACCGAGGGTTGTCGGGATGGACATTTATCGAAACTTGCCTGTTGAGCCTGGCCGGCAGCGATTGGCCCAGGTCTTTTTGTCATTCCCGGAGCTAATCGGCATTGAGAAAGTCGCTGGAAATTCGGTTGGTCCCTCTCCAACACTGGCTCGACTCAATCAGATCGCCTTTTCCGATATGGTTCTGGACAGAGACGGTTCGGTTCGACGGGCATTGCTTACGATGGAACCAGAAGCAGGCCAGCTCAAAATGGGTTTGGCAACCCGCCTCGGACTCAACTACCTTGCTAAAGAGGGTATTCAGCTACAGCCACTTGACGGAAGCGGCTCCAAGATGAAGTTGGGCAAGGTGACCTTTGAGCCACTCCAACCCAGTGCTGGAGGGTATGTCAATGCGGATATGGGGGGTTATCAGATTCTGCATCGTTTTCGAGGTACCCACCATAAGTTCCAGGTCGTGTCAATGTCGGCAGTACTGGAGGGGCAAATCCCGCCCGACCAGATGCGCGATCGCATTGTCCTGATCGGCTCTACAGCAGAAAGCTTGAGAGACTATTTCCAGACCCCCTTTGGTCAGATGGCGGGGGTTGTGATCCATGCTAACCTGGTTAGCCAGCTCCTGAGTTCAGCCCTCGATGGACGAACCTTGCTGAAGCCCGTTCCCAAGCTTCTGGAATGGTTCTGGATCTGGGCGTGGAGTTTAACGGGAACGGTTCTATTCTGGCGCTTATTGCAGGCGCGTTTCAGCAATCGGTTGCCGTTGCCCCTGCTGGGACTGGGCACAACTGGGGTTACTGTTGGTAGCCTGGGTCTGGTGACTTATCTGCTGTTTCTGGGGGGATTTTGGATACCAATGGTTCCCCCTCTGGTTGCCTTAAGCGTTAGTTCCCTGTTGACCACCGCCTACTACAGTCAGAAGTTGAAGCGATTAGCGACCCTTGACAGCCTGACTAAAGTCGCAAACCGACGGGCTTTTGACGAGTTTCTGCTGCAGGAGTCAGCGAAACCAGGGTGTTTGTCCTTAATTTTGTGTGATGTGGATTATTTCAAAGTCTATAACGACACCTATGGCCACCAGGCAGGAGATGAATGCCTGAAACGAGTCGCTGAAGCAATTCAGGTCACAGTTCGACGCACGGATCTGGTAGCCCGCTATGGTGGTGAGGAGTTTGCGATTGTGCTGCCTCAGACTGATGTAGTTGTAGCAGCTCAGATTGCTGATCGGATTGTCCAGCAGGTGAGAGAGACGCGATTACTTCATGCTGGATCGAGAGTAGGGCCATACGTCACAATTAGTTGCGGTGTCGCCAGTATTGTGTCTGGAGCCAATTCTGGATGGTTAGGGTTAATTGCTAACGCAGATGCAGCATTGTATACCTCCAAGGAACATGGCCGCGATCGCTTTACTGTTGCTTCGTAGTTCGTTTTTACTGGACTTTTGACTAAATCGCGTCGATTTCCCCGAAACGCTGACTGCGTCAGCGTTTCGGGGCAATCGG
>JBIKWV010000312.1:0-5810 GCA_044356135.1 Elainellaceae cyanobacterium | reverse complement strand
CGCTGCTAGATGAGTTGTTTTTGGCAGATTCACTAATCCCCCATAGCACTTCTGAGAATCGGGTCTCGAGCGATCGCTGATGCGCAGAAAATTCTGCCAGGGCATCGCTGAGGGTGTACAGTTGGCGAGCGATCTCCCTGGGATCAATATCTCCCCTTCCTGATGAACCAGCCGAATCTAGCGGCAGTGGTAATTGGTCGGTGGTCTTATCAAGGCCCCTGGTGCGTCTCGGACTGGAATCTGGCGCAGTGGCTCGGCGCGAGTAAACCAGGCGCTCTCCGCCTTCTGGACGGTAAATCAGCAGGTCGGCTTCAGCGTCCAGTTCGCCGCTACTGAAGCTCAGGGTGATCTCTCCATGACAGGGGACTTTTCCCGATCGCCAATCTTCAATTAAGGCGGTACAGAAGTCTACTGCTGGATAGTCCGTTGGCTTTGTCGCCACGCTACATCCCGTCCGGGTCGCTTTCAAAAACTTCCCCGAAAGCACCTCGACTGCCGCTTCAGCGCTGTCCGCCCGGACAGTTATATTAACCCTCAATGGTTTGGGGGACATATGGGGCGATCCTCTGGCAGGCTTCAGATTTGGAATGAATGATGTTGCAGCGATTGTGGCACACTTCTCACCCTATCGGTAACGTGCCAATCACAATACTTCGGACACTTTTGCAGAGACTTGTCCTCATCCCCAGACCCTTCTCCCTTGATGGCAGAAGGGGAGCCGAATTAAAGCCCCTCTCCCTACCTGGGCTACTGTGTACACACATCTCGGTCAACTGCGCCAAACCTGGCCCGATCCCCCTTAAAAAAGGAGGACTTTGAGACCGATTCCCCCTTTTTTAAGGGGGGCTAGGGGGGATCAAACCGGGATTGGAAGGCAACGGCAAACTTGTGTATACACAGTAGCCCTCCCTGGGAGAGAAATTTATGGCTTCGGCAGTTAAATAGAATGCTTTGGGTGGCGCGCAAAGCGCGCCACCCAAAGCATTCTATAGCGGTTCTCACTCGGGTGAGGTGCGGGGTGCAGGGGTGAAACCCCTGCGTGGGGGCACCGCCCCCACACCCCCTCTGTACCCCATAGGAGTGGGAACCGCTATATTTAACTTTTGCATTCTAAGTTATTGCGTTTCTCTCTCTTACAAGTCTTTAACTTAATTCAAGCGCGAAGCGCTATAAGTGGGCGTGGAAAAAGTCAAAACCCGAAAAGCTGTCCTGCCCGCTGCGCAGGCAGGACAGCTTTTCGGGTTTCAATCTGAATCGCACCTACCTGCTTAAAATATTGCCAGCAGATCCCTTAGTAGGCGTCTAGTAGACATCTAGAGTTGCTGATTTGACTGCACCTGAAACGGGGATGACTGTCAGTGAGTGAGTTGCAGCACCCTGCCCACCTGACCAATTCAATCCAACCACTGCATACGTTTGTTCGTTCTGATTCTCAAACGTATCTCCGACTGAAAACGTGCGTTGAGAATTTAACAATCCAATAAATCGACGATGAGCATCCAACAACAAATATTGCATTCCAACCTCCATCGTTAATTTGAACTTCCAAGCTTTGCGTGGGTTTTCGTCAGGAAAGAGATTCTATAACCGTATGATCAATGCTGAATCGATGATTGATTCAAGCGATCACATCAAGTTGGCAACCAGAAGAGAGTTACGCTGTTTCTCTGACAATATCTCAAGCTCTTAGAAGCGTCTGAAGAGTCTCTGAGAGTAGAACAGAAGAGTAGCGATCGCCGATCTGTTTGCAAATCCAAAGCACAGCTAACCTGATTAAGCTCACATTAAATAAAGTATTTAATCCTGCGGAACCAGAAGTTCGACTATCTGGTGAAATTATTTTCCGCAGTGTGCTGATGTATTGGTGAAAAGCCTCGTTTACCCACTTACTCTTTATAGCATTTTTGTATCGGAGATTGCTAAATTTTTCAAGCGTAATGGGATGTGAAGAACACTTGAGAAATCATTTTTTTGGTTAGAATGGTTTACATTACTTCACATTCTTGTTCTTGAGCTATGCAAACTGCGATCGCCCCTGCAACAGCGACTTTCTGGCAATGGCGGGATCAACCCATCCACTATGTGAAAGCCGGGAATCACCCTGACCGTCCCCCCCTGCTGCTGGTGCATGGGTTTGGGGCATCCACAGACCACTGGCGCAAAAATATTGCTGGACTGCAACAGGATTTTGAAGTGTATGCCATTGACCTGCTGGGGTTTGGTCGCTCTGGCAAACCAGACTGGCAGTACAGCGGCGATCTCTGGCGCGACCAACTGCACCAGTTCATCCAGGAAGTGATTGGGCGACCCGCAGTGCTGGCAGGCAACTCTCTGGGCGGATACTCCGTTCTCAAGGTCGCCGCTCAGCGTCCCGAATCTGCCGTTGGCCTGGTGCTTCTGAATGGTGCAGGTGCCTTCAGCAGTACTGAACCTGCCCCCAAACCCGACCCGATCCGTGAGGTACTGGGTAACGTGACGCGATCGGTGCTGCTGCATCCAGTTCCCAGCTACCTGCTGTTCCAGTATGCACGCCAGAAATCGGTGATTCGTCGCACCCTGGAACGGGTTTATCTGGATCAGTCTGCGATTACGGATCAACTGGTGGAAGATATCTACCGCCCTTCCTGCGATCCTGGTGCGGTCACAGTTTTCTCCTCCGTCTTTAAGTCGCCACGAGGCGAGTACATTGATATCCTGCTCAAGGAAATGAAGTGCCCGCTGCTGATGCTCTGGGGGGAGGGCGATCCCTGGACCAGCGCTCGACGGCAGGGGGCAAAGTACCGCCAGTATTACCCCACTCTGACGGAGCACTATTTGCACGCAGGTCACTGTCCCCACGATGAAGTGCCCGACCAGGTGAATACCCTCCTGCGCGATTGGGTTCTGAATTTATCCCTCTGTCATTGCAACAATTTGAGCGATCGTTAGTTTGAGCTGCGGGAAGGTAGGGGAGACAATAACAGTCTCCCCCTGGTATCGTTGTGGCTGGTATTCGCCGTCAGTCAGTCGATTGATCGTGACGGTTGGCTGTTTGGGCGATCCGATATACTGCACACCCCCAAGTCCCGCATGATGTTGTTCGGGGGATGTAGGGCAGGTTGAGGGCGCGGCAGTGGTCAGCTAGAACCCGGCAAAGCTCCTCAACAACATCCTCATGCTTTGCTGTCGGTTCGCTGAGCGGCACGGCAACTCCCCTGACAAGTTCAAATGATCGGTCTGAGCCATCATCCCAATTCAAAAATTCCTCAAAGGTCAGCGTTTTTTTGACAATTGCAACCATTGCAAGCTACCTCTGGCAGAATTTGCCCTCTACCTCTTCTTTTAGCTTAGAGCAATTCACTCTGGGTGTTGCGTGTTTGAATTAAGTCAGTGGAGGTGGCAACAGTCGAAACCCGAAAAGCTGTTCCGCCCTGAGCAAAGTCGAATGTTGGAACAGCTTTTCGGGTTGCAAGCTTAATCGCGCCTGCCTAATGACACACTGCTTTGTGCTACGTCTAAAAATACCTGAAGACTGGCCGACCGGGGAACATAGAGTGGATGGCGCGGTTGCCCTGATTGATTCATGCCTAAACAGCAGCGCTGTGGATGACGCGCCAGCAGTCCCAGAACAAACCGATCGCGCCCCCACAAATGCCCCCAATTTCCCCAGGCTAGCACCAGCGTGGGCGATCGCTCCATCGCCGCGATTAAATGCGCGTCATTCTCCTGTCCAACGGGGTCAATCGTCTGCTTCAACTCTCTTGGATGGGTCGCCCGATACGCAAACAAATTCACCACCTCCAACGACCCAAACCCCCACTGCTGCGCCAGCCCGAGACAGCGCCGAATGGTCGGGTCGTTCTTCTCTGCATCAGCCGTACTGGGGTTGAGCATTACAAAGGTAATTCGGGGCAAGGCAGAATTCCATTCCCGCCAGAGGGTGTAGCGGTAGGCGTGATTGGAATCAAAAATTGCACCGGATGCGATCGCTACTTCCCTTGGTTTTGGCATGATGGGGGCGGGTTTTGACTCTACATGTTCTAACTACCACAACGGGGTGTGGGCGTAGCATTCGGCCATGATATTTTGCCCTTAGCAGGCATTGTTAGCCGAATGCTGCGCCCCTACGCGATCGCCACCCATCACCCTCCACCGAATTGGGCGAACAACCGTTTCGCCCCTACCCACCCATCCACCCATCACCCCTTCCCATACCTCGCCTCCTGCCGCCGCCGCTTCTCTTCCGTCAGGCGGTCAAAGCAATGGGGACAGGAAATTCCCGGCGTGTACTGGGGCGATCGCATTTCCTCCTCAGAAATGGGATGGCCGCAGCTCAGGCACATCTCATGGGTGCCTTCCTCCAGTCCATGCTGTATCGCAACCCGCTGGTCAAACACAAAGCACTCGCCCTGCCAGAGGCTTTCTTCAGGGGGCACGGTTTCCAGGTATTTCAAGATGCCGCCCTTCAGGTGATACACCTGCTCGAAGCCCTGTGAAAGCATGAAAGAAGAGGCTTTCTCACAGCGAATTCCCCCAGTGCAGAACATTGCAACCTTCTTGTGCTGTGTAGGGTCGAGATTCTGACGGACGTACTCCGGAAAGTCTCGGAAAGAGTGGGTCTGAGGATCCTGTGCGCCCTGGAAGGTGCCGATCGCCACTTCGTACTGGTTGCGCGTATCGATCACGACCACCTCTGGATCAGAGATCAGTGCGTTCCAGTCCTGCGGTTCAACATAGGTGCCGACCTGCTGATTTGGGTCAACGGCAGGCTGTCCCAATGTGACAATTTCACGCTTCAGACGCACCTTCATCCGCTCAAAGGGCGGCTCTTCGGCGGTGGATTCTTTGTGTTCCAAATCTGCCAGTCGGGGGTCAGATTTCAGATGGGTGAGGAGGGTGGCGATCGCGTCTGGTGTTCCGGCGATCGTGGCGTTGATGCCCTCTTGAGCGAGAAGAATGGTGCCGCAGATGCCCTGCTCCTGACACAGCGACAGCAGGGGAACCTGCATTTCTGCATAATCAGGCAGGTGAATGAATTTGTAGAAGGTGGCGACTGTCAGAGACATACAGTTTTCTGCCCTTTTAGCAGAATAAAAATGATAAGCAATCCATGATTTGCTATTAAGCAGATTGTTGAGCTGCTTCAGCTTCAGGATTTTGGATATCGACTAGTTCTATCCGCAGGCGTTTCCCTAGAATAGCGGCAGCACGATCCAGCGTTTTTAGCGTGACAGATGTATTGTCTGGATCAAGTAATCTATCTAGCGACGATCGGCTTGTATTCATGCAGGCCGCCATCTGAGATTTACTCAATCCTTTTTCTTGCATTACATTAAGAATTTGCCATGCAAGCACACGCTTAAGAGCTATCGCGCTAACTTCTGCTAGAATCCCGTCTTCTTCGAGAAAATCATCTAAAGAGGAGCCAATGTGGAGATTATTTGTCATCTTTTGCCTCTAGTGTATTTTTTCTTCTAATCGCTAGCTCTAACTCTTGTGCTGGAGTTTTGTTTGTCTTTTTGATAAAGCCATCGCATTTCTCCGGGGTACTCCCGCCAGAACGCGACAGCGTTTGGCGGTGAGGGGGATAGGAGTGGTGAATAAGGGGGTTCGATGCCCCCTTATTCACCAGGAGCTTGCTGGTTCTCAACATAAGCCTTAATCTGTTCCAACGTTGCGCCACCCGTTGAAGCCACGAAGTAGGCTCCTGTCCAGAAAATGGGCTTGCTGTAGATGGAGTTAACATACTCTGCAAATTCCTTGCGAATCAAGCGACTTGATACCGTTTTGAGGTTGTTAACTAATTTACTGATTGCGACATCGGGCGGATA
>JBIKWV010000311.1:0-5815 GCA_044356135.1 Elainellaceae cyanobacterium | reverse complement strand
GACATCAGCCCTTGTTTACTGAACTGACGGCCTACTACTCTTCGATCGATCACCTTGCCCTCAATAGTGCTTATGAAGCGGGGACTTCGAAGACCGTTCAGAAATATCTATATGCGCTGTATTCTTTGCTGACTACAGGATCTGCCGGATCGTTTCGAAAAACGAGCCAGACTTTTGTGCGGCGATCGCTAGAGGTCGAACGAGCCATTCAACAGCACGACACCCGACCCGACCTGGTATTTCACCTGTTTGGACTGTACGCTCCCTTCTGGAGCCAGCCAACCGTTCCCTACGTGATGTACCTGGACTATACCATGAGTCTGGCCAGACGGAGCTGGGAAGACTGGGCCAGGTTCAGAACCGAACGGGCATTTCAAGATTGGGTTGATTGTGAGCGCCACGCTTATCAGAACGCCACTCATGTCTTCACCATGAGCAATCTGGTCAAGCAATCGCTGCTTCAGGATTATGGCGTTGCCCCTGAAAAGGTTACCGTGATTGGATCATCAACCCGGCTGTCGAATCCCAGCAGTGGCGATAAGCCAATGGGAAGTCATCGTCTCCTGTTCAACGGTTCCGACTTCAAGCGCAAGGGTGGGGATATCGTACTGGAGGCATTTCAGCAGGTTCGCCGGGTGCTCCCTGATGCCACACTAACCATCGTTGGCAAGAAGCTACCAGGCACAATCGATGGCGTCGAGAATCCAGGTCACGTCTCCTCCAACGAAGAGATGAGGGACTTATTTTTCGGCGCTGACCTGGTGGTTGCTCCGGCCCGCTGTGAACCTTTTGCCATCTTTGTCATTGAAGCCATGAGCTACGGTGTCCCCTGTATCGTGGCCGACCGGGGCGCAATGAAGGAGATTGTGGATGACGGTGTAAACGGTGTGGTTCTGCCTGACCTGGATCCCAAACAGCTCGCAGACAATATTATTGCCCTTCTGCAAAATCCATCAACGCTGCAACAGTATTCTCAAGCAGCAAAACAAAAAGTTCAAAATACGCTGAACTGGGAAGCGATCGCCCAAAAAGTATCGGCGATTCTGAACGAACTATAAAATCTTGTCGATTTTCAGTCTAAACTGACTTCAGACAAGCTTCAGGGATATATCAACGATTAAACCGGTGATGACTCCATTGAGTGAAAGGTTATGCCAAAGATCTCTATTATTATCCCTGCCTACAATGCCATGCGTTTCCTACCTGAAACGCTTGACTCCGTTCTCTCCCAAAGTTGCCAAGACTTTGAAGTAATCATCGTCAATGACGGTAGCTTAGATGGAATTGAGGATTGGTTTTCTACAGTCACAGACCAACGAGTTCGTCTGATCAGCCAACAAAATCAGGGGTTGGCGGCTTCACGTAATACGGGGCTGGCCCATGCAACAGGGGAATATATTGCCTTCCTGGATGCAGATGACCTGTGGCACCCAATCAAGTTAGCAAAACAGGCTCAGAAATTGGACGAAAATCCGGAGGTTGGGTTGGTCTACACATGGCTCGCCGTGGTGGGGCCTGATAATGCTTTTCTCGGCAAGGTAGTGACAAACGAAGCCTCCGGGTACATCTGGAAGACACTACTGGATGAGAATGTTGTGGGCTGCGGCAGTGTTCCAATGATTCGTCGATCCTACCTGGATCGGGTGGGAGGATTTGATACCAACCTGCCCGCCTCCTACGGCGAGGATTGGGACATGTGGCTGAGACTGGCCCCCCACTGTCAATTCGACGTGGTGAAGGAAGTACTTGTTTACTATCGAAGTCATCCGAATAATTTGTCGAAAACGTGGCAGGCAATGGAGAAAAGCCACCAGATTATCATCGAGAAGGCATTTGCGTCGGCCCCCCCGGAACTGCTGAATCTAAAGCGGCGAACCTATGCCAATGCTTATATCAACATTGCCTGGAAAGCGTTTCAAAATCTGGGTGGAGATTGCAAAACCGTTCAGCACTACCAGAGACAGGCCATCGCCTGCTACCCTAAGATGCGTTATTCGAAACGAAATCTGCGTCTCAGCACGGCTATCTTTTTCATGCGCTTCTTTGGACCTGATGGGTATGCCAGGGTTCTGGAGCTGGTGAATTCGACCCGTCGTCTGGCAGCGCAGGCCACCCAGAAGCTAAAAGTCTCACTTTCGTGAGCAGTGGTTCAATGGTGCCCTTCCATTGAGCTGTTCTGACTCCCTCTGAAACCTGTTCAATTGAGGAAGGCACATCTCACCTATGGCGACCGCACGAAACCTGAAAGCCAAAGTTTTGCAGGGCGGCGTATATCTAACGCTGCGACAGCTCTTTGGTATCGTGCTGTCTATGGTCAGCATTCTGGTTATTGCCCGCATCCTGGGACCAGAACAATACGGCATTGTCGCTGTGACCATGGGCATCTTCTACTTCACCATCTGGACTAGCAAATTTGGCCTCAATATCTACCTGGTGCGTCAGCCTGAGCTATCTGAGGATACTTCTTCCCACGTCCTTGCGTTTTATAATACTTTGGGACTGGCATTTTGTTTGTTCTTTGGGTTAGCTGCTCCCGCTTTTGGCACCTGGACGGGGCACGATGAAATGGCCAGTATTGTTCGGATTCTGCCCATTCCAATCTGGATGGAGTTAATCTCCAGTGTGTCCATCAGCATGATGGATAGAGAACTCCGGTTTGCCCAGATTGGTATGGTAGAAACCGCAGGCCAGTTTGCCAACTACCTGGTTGCGGTGCCGCTCGTACTGATGCAGTGGGGGTACTGGGGATCCATCGTGGGCCTGGTCACTCAATTTGTCGTGCTGGCAATTCTCGCCCGCTATCTCTACCCGATCCGCTGGCGCTGGCGCTGGGAATTCAAAACGCTAAAACCCGCGCTCTCCTACGGAGCGACTTACTCCTGCGCCGATTGGATCATGAACCTCAGGGGATTAACCATTCCCATTCTGGTCAGCCATTTGGCAGGGTTAGAGGCCGCCGGAATTATCAGTATTTCGATCCGGTTTGTGGAGCAGCTTTCGGTACTACGGCTGGTGATTCGCCGCATGTCCATTGGAGTGCTGGCAAAACTGATGGGTGATCCGGATCAGGTGCGCTCCGCTATCAGTCGCGGTATGGCTTACCAGGCACTGCTGGTGGGAGTCATTTGCGCCAGCTTTGGCTGCATTGCCACGCTGATTATTCCAACCCTGTTCGGTGAGAAATGGTTGCCCAGTGTCTATCTGTTCCCCCTGGTGGCGCTGGCGACCCTGATTGCCGTAGTGTTTGACCTGCACACCTCTGCTCTCTACACCGCAGGGCATAACCGTGAAGTTGCCTTCGCCAATTTCTGGCTGATTGGTATCCTCTGGTTGGTGGCCTGGATCCTCCTACCTCACTGGGGCTACTGGGGGTACGGTGTTGCCGAACTGGCGGCAGTTCCGGGTTATTTTCTGTTGCACCGATCGCTTACTAAACTCTGTGGTTCCCCTAACTACCGCAATGCCTTTCTGCTGGTGTTAGCCGCAACTCCAGCCTTGCTGGCTGGCCCCTGGATCGCTCCTGTGTACAGTGTTGGGCTGCTGCTGGGCAGCTATAGTCTGCTGTTCCTGCTAGACAGCCAGGTCAGAAAAGTCCCGATGGAACTGTATGGCGCGTGGCGATCGCGCTAAATGGTCTGAGTTGTGGGGTGGGCATCTTGTCCGCCCGGTGAATTGTGGGATGGGCATCTTGCCTCCGGTTTGCCCTGTAGGGCAGGCACCCCGCCCGTCCAGCCAGTGGGTCAGGCAGGATGCTCATCCCACAGTAGTTTGAGCTGAATGTCATGAGGTTTGTTTTGCAGCGGCGATTCAGGAAACGACTCTGGGTTCTGAGTGTGCTGGCAGCGATGCTGCTGGTCATCGCCTGTCACACCCCACCCTCCACCAGCCAGAGTCTGGCTGCCACCCGCCGCAACCCGTTGACCTGGCCGTTCTCCGTTGACTCGATCTGGAACATGCCGATTGGCACCAATGCGGTTTACAAACCTGCCAACATTGAACGCGCAGGTCACGCCACCGCTGATGTTGATTACTTTTTTGTTCTGAAGGAGGGCGATCCGCTCCAGCCACTCTACGCCATCGGCAACTGGGGGCCAGGACGATCCAGCGGCACGTTCTACCAGAACATTGCCCTGCCGCTGCCAGACAATCTGATCATCCCTGATGCGACTCCAAATGCGACCCCCAACAATTCCGCCGCCTTTCTGATGCCCGATGGCCGGACGCTGGTGCAGATGAATGTCTTGACGCGCGATCGCCCCGGTAGCTTCGTCTATGGCTGGCGTGCCCCTGACCAGGACATCTACGGCAAAGGCATTCTGGGAGGACACGCGGGTTCGGGACTGTCGAGTATTGGTGGTACCGTGCGACAAGGGGAGCTATTGGGAACGACCCCCATCCGTCACGCACTGAAGATTAACCTCCAGGCCAGCCGCTATTTCTCCTTTGATGTTGGCCCTGGCGGTGGTCGTGGCTACCGATGGCCCGCTGTGAATGCCGATAGCTACGCAACGGCGACTACCTACGCAGGCAAAACTCCCGGTCTCATGCTGGGCACCTTGCTGGCCATTCCTCCCTCTGTTACGGCTCGCAGCCTGGGGCTGGAAACACCTGCGGGGGCAAAGCTGTTCGCGGCCTTTCAGAACTATGGTGCCTACGTTGCTGATGACACCGCCTGGGATGCCCATGCGATTGCTGTCGAAAATGGTGTCCTGGAGGAATTTCGGCAGGCTTACGGCTATGCCTTTGAGGGGCACGAGGGGGCTTTCCATCGGGACTACATGAAGCTGTTCTCGGCGCTCCAGATTGTAGACAACAACAGTCCTCAAACCATTGGTGGAGGCGGATCCCCTCGCGTTCCCCTGGCTCCACCCTTTGCCAGGGAAACTGGACACCTGAAGGTTGGAACTCCGGGTGATGATGTGCTGGTGGGCACTGCTAACTCTGACAGCTACAGTGGTAAGGGTGGCAATGACACCCTGACAGGCATGAACCAGAGTGATTTCCTGAGCGGTGAGGAGGACAGCGATCTCCTCGCTGGTGGCAACGGTTCCGATTTCCTGATGGGGGGAACAGGGAGCGATCGCCTGCAAGGAGACGAGGGTCAGGATTATCTGGACGGCGGCGCTGAAAACGACACGCTGAGCGGTGGAGCCGGGAACGACACCCTCAGCGGCTGGTCGGGTGACGATCTTCTGGACGGTGGGGAAGGCATCGATACACTGGTTGAATCTCCCGAAAACTATGGCCTCCGAGACGTTGAGTTCGTCCTGACCAACACCACTCTGACGGGAAACGGCAGCGATCGCCTGACCAGTATCGAACGAGTGATCTTGACCGGGGACGACGGCAATAACGCCATGAACGCGGCTCAGTTTACCGCTGGAACCGTTCATCTGGACGGCGGCAAAGGCAATGATCGGCTGTGGGGTGGTGCTGGAGGCGATCGCCTGATCGGTGGCGAAGGGGATGACTGGCTCAACGCCGCTGGAGAAAATCGGGGCAAGGGTGCGATTGACTTTCTGCGAGGTGGAGCAGGACGCGATCGATTCGTGCTGGGTGACGCCAGAGGCGCTTACTATGCCGACTCGACTACTACCCGCGAAAACCAGAACGGCTACGCGGTGATCGAGGACTTTGAACCGACCCAGGACGTCATTCAACTCAGCAGCCCCCTGTCGCAGTATGGGTTTGTGCAATCGCCCTTTTCCAATCAGATGGGGACGGCGATCGTTTTGCGGTCGGGTGGCCGAGACGAGTTGATTGCGATCATTCTGAACGCCACGAGGATTCCTGCAAGCGCCCTGGTCGAGTAATC
>JBIKWV010000310.1:0-5834 GCA_044356135.1 Elainellaceae cyanobacterium | reverse complement strand
GGTAGGACGGGGATCTTGGGGGAGTGGCGCTTTTCGGGATCAGGATAGGGAGATTTTTGTTTCAGGGTTTTGGTGATGAACTGGATGCGATCGCCCGTCCCCGCAGCCGGATCAGTTGCCTTGCCATATTCAATCAAATGATCAATAATCGCTGCTGCATCTGCCACAATCCCCAGCGAGACTGGAAAACCACGGGCGATCACCGTCGGGTCTAAATCCACCTGCACCAGCGGCCCACTCGGTACCAGCATGGGATTCCAGGCGTTGGTAGACCATTGCTTTAAGCCCGTCCCGATCACCATCAACGCATCGTATTCCGGCTGGTCAAACAGCTTGTGCTGGAGCAGGTAGTACGGCCCCCAGGTGCAGGAGGCCATGCCGTAGTTGCGCAGAGAGAGGGCGTGGCTTTCCGGGAAGATGCCTTTTGCCCGGGGTGTCGTCATAACTGGAATTCCATGCTTCTCCACCACATAGGTCATGAAGTCATGCAAACGCTGGCTCGACGTTTCGGCATCCAGTGGATCAATGAACGCATCCCGGCACCCCGACCCCAGGAAGAACAGCGGGCGCTGGGCTGAGAACAACGACTCAAAGGCGGCTTTGCTCTGTTCTGGATAGCAGCCCGCCGCAGTCGTGCGATAGTTTTTCCAACTCAGCGGCATCTGGATCGAAGGGTACTCATCGTGCCCAACTGTCATCGGGATCGCCACATAGGTCGCCCGCCTGGGCATGGCCATTGAGCTCCGCAGCGCCTGCTGAAAGATCGTCTGGAAGTTGGAGGCATTGGAAACTAACTCGCTGTAGGCCGTAATGTTGCGGTACATCACCACCACATCCTGCCCCGAATCTGCGCCTTCCTGAAAGCCCCCTTTGCCAAAGTCCTTCTCATCCACTTCTCCGCCGATGGTCAGCACCGCACTGCCATCTGCCTGGGCCACCGCTGCCCCGGTCACCGCGTTCGTCGCTCCCGGCCCAGAGGTTACCAGACACACACCCAATTTACCGGACACCCGCGCATAGCCATCGGCCATAAACGTGGCACTGCCGTCATGACGTGTAATGACGTATCGAATTCCATCCTCTGGTTCAGGCAAATCATTTTTTTCACTCATGGCGAGGGTATAGATGATCCAACTGACCCCCTGACCCGGTACTCCAAAAACGGTATCTACCCCTTCTAATTTCAAATACCGCAGCAGGACCTCACTGACGGTGACATTTTGCAGCGTTTCATAATAGGTCGCCAGGGGTTTAAGCACAGGGAAGCCTCGTAGATGCCTGATCAAGGCTCAGAATGGGGCAGGGATCGATGAAGATCAATTCTTTGTTGCAGTTATTTACAAATTAAGGTCGCGAATTAAATAAAACCGAATTGTTTTTGAGCGAGGCGCGGCGAAACCGCACCTCGCTCAAAAACAATTACAGGTCAATTTGTTCACGATCCTAAGGGGCTTGTAAATGAATAGCTTCACCCCCCTCAATCCCCCCTTGGTAAGGCTACTGTGTACACACCTCTCGGTCAACTGCACCAAACCTGGCCCGATCCCCACGGAAACGGGGCGACTGGACGAACTGAGCGAACAACTGGGTCGCACCGGGCGATGTTTAGGGCGATCGCCCACCATTCACAGACAAACCAAGGTCGGGCGATCGCCCCTTCCCTGAAACTACAAAGTCGCCCTCATTTCCTCCAGCGTCACCGGAGTCTCTTCCCCCGGAATATCCACTACAAGCAAATAACCTGCCAGTCGGCCTGCGCCTGCTCGCGTGAGCTGCTGCAAAATTTGGGGCATATCGGCTCGCTGCAACTGTCCCGCTTCATCGTACAGTTCCACGGCAGATAGACAGCCGATCGCCGGGTTCCAGCCTGCGCTGTCAGGATAGCGGCGGTTGTTGGTGAAGAAATCTGGGGCCTCGCCGCTGCCGTGGATGCGGAACAGTCCCCGTCCGGCCTTGCCTGCCCAGTAGGTTTGCTGCATCGGGAAGTAATTCTGCCAGGAGGGGGGCAGCAATTGCTGGTAGGCCGCCAGCGTGTTCACCGTTCCTCGCTGACCGACGACAAACGATCGCACTCCCGGTTCAAAAGGCACAAACAGGTTGACCAGGGAAAACTGGCCAAAGGCTCGAAAGTATTGTTGATCCGGTTGGGGTGTTGTGCCTTCAATCCGGTAGACGCCCTGGGGAGTCTGCCCGCGAGTGAAGTTCCAGGAGAGGTCGTGGAGCGATCGCCCCAGCAGCATCACCGACCAGAGTTGGCCATCCTCCTGCACCCACTGGCCATTCCCATCCTTCAGCACCGCCCGACACAGCACCCCCCGATTGGGGCGGCAAAAGACGTACATTTGCGGCTGTTGGGGCGCAATTTGCCAGTTGAGCAAATCGTTCAGGGGCGGGAGCGATCGCGGAGCATCCAGATCCGCAACCTCCTTCAAGGTGGTGTAGAGCGCCACGTTCTGACTCCACTGGGGAAACCGCTGTCGCAGGCGATCGCTCCACGCCTGCCGCTGCTCCGGTGTGGCTCCCGCGTTGACTAATCCCGAAAGGGCCATTGCCACCCACTTTGGATTGCGGCCCTGCGTTAACAGTTGCTCCAACTGCTGCCCAATCGCCGCCTGCTGAACCGGGTTGGCCAGGTAAAGTTGAGTGCCGACCTGCATCGCCATCTCAACCGTTTGCATTTGCCCAGCGGAAAGATTAGGGCGGATTGCGAGGGCGAGAATTTGGGCGATCGCCGCTCCCACAAATTCCGCCTGTGGTTCCACCGTCGCGGCTGTCCACAGACGATTTCGCCAGTAGCGAGCGTTCGTCTCAGTCACCGGATAGCGGCTCAGACTGTAGTTCTCAGGAGTGATCTGACGCTCCTGCTGCTGGCGCTGCTCTAATCGGGCGGTGGCAGTGGCCTGAGGGAAAGAAGTTGCCAGTGCAGGAGATGCAACCAGACTACTGAGGAGGGAGAGGGAAAGAAGAAAATGAGGAGGGCGATCGGACATGGGAGGAGCGAATGATCACGCAACACCAACCATCAAATCACATCTGCAAACGTCCGCTCCATTTTGCGGAAATACCAGATGCCGCTCCACAGCATGAGAATCACCAGCGTGTTTGATAGTAGAAATCCAGGTAGATAAATAGACGTATTGCCACCTAGAATCGCCCAGCGGAAGCCATCGATGACGCCAACCATAGGGTTCAGCGAATAAAGTAATCGCCACTGCTGAGGCACAATTGAGCTGCTAAACCCAACGGGGGAGATATAAAGCCCGAATTGCACAATGAACGGTACGATATACCGGAAGTCACGATACTCGACATTCAGCGCTGCCAACCACAGACCCGCTCCCATCGCTGCTGCAAAGGCAATAATGATAAAGAAAGGCAGCGTCAGAATTCGCCAATCAGGAACAAAGTTATACCAGATCATCAAACCCAGCAGGATCATGCCGGAGATCATGAAATCGACAAAGCTAACGATAACGGCGCTGGTCGGAACAATTAACCGAGGAAAATAAACTTTAGATAGAAGATTGGCGTTATTGATCAGGCTGTTACTGCACTCAGTTAATGCACCTGAGAAGAACTGCCACGGCAACAGCGCAGCGTACACCATGATTTGGTAGGGGGCATTGCCCTCGCTGGGAAGCTTGGCCAGAGTGCCAAAGACAATGGTAAACACCACCATCGTCAGAAATGGACGAATCAGCGCCCAGGCAAGGCCGATGACCGTTTGTTTATAGCGCACCAGAATATCGCGCCATGCCAGGAAGTAGAACAGCTCACGGTATTTCCAGAGGTCGCGCCAGTACTGCGCTTCCGTGCGTCCTGCCTGAATGATCAGTTCATTCGATTGGCTCATGCGATCGCCCCGTCACTACGTCAGAGTTTACCGATTCCTGCGATCGTTATACGGCCAATTGTCACTGCGGTCAGGAACTTTACCAAAACTACATAGTTTCTCCAGGCGGGATGACGGGATGACGGGATGACGGGATGACACGATCACGCGATGACGGGATAACGGGATGACAACTCACCCTCCTACTCTCCCACTCTCCCACCCTCCCACTCTCCACTACACCTGCTATTCAGCAACACCTGAAACCGTTCGCTCCCCAGCCCCTGAGGAATGCGCAGGAATGCCAAGCACGGTAGCGAAAATCTGTTTTAGCGCCAGGAACAGGAACGGCGGGATCGTCTCATAATAACGACGCCATAAGCGTTTCGGCTCCTGCGCCAGACGATACAGCCACTCCAGTCCGATATGGCGGATCCACGGTGGTGCCCACTTCTTGACCCCGGCATACACATCAAAAGCACCACCCAGGCCAATCATGACCGCCTGGATCTGGTTTTTGTGCTGGTGCATCCAGATTTCCTGCTTGGGGCAACCCAGCGAAACGAAGACAATCCCTGCACCGCTATTGTTGATTTTTTGGACGATTGCTCCGTCTTCTTCGTCCGTCAGGGGGCGGAAGGGGAGTGGTTCGATGCCTGCAATTTTGATCTTGGGAAATTCCCGCTTCAGACGCTTACGAATATTCTCCAGCGTCTTGCGTTCGGAACCCAGGAAAAAAACGCTAACGTCTTTCAGGGGAACTCGTTGAGCCAGTGCAATCAGAATATCCATTCCGGCAACCCGGTCCTGCTGGCGCTCGCCCATCAGCTTCATCAGCCATACCAGCGGCATCCCGTCCGGAGTGACCATATCGGCTTCCAGCAGCACATTGGCAAAATCAGGCTTGCTATGGGCTTCCATCAGCATATGAACATTGGCGACACACACTACTTTGCTGAGGCGTTTGCTTGCCCATTCCAGCATCAGATCAATTTGATGCGTAAACGGTAATGCCGTAATAGGCGACCCGATCACACGCTGAACGGGGACAGAAATCTTAGTTGTCATGATTCTTCCTACGTTGTCGTGTCTGTTGAACGAAATTTGCAGCGATCGCGATCGCAGCCAGCGACAAACCCTGTTCAAAGCGAGTTCAACGAAGCAGCAGAGTCCAGACCTGAACTTGCTCGAATCGATGAATTGAGTGACTCAACGAAATGTGACGGTAGAAGCCCTGCGCGGCAGATGCGAGTAGCCAACTGTCTGCAAACAAAAAGGCAAAACAGGCCCGGTTAGGGTTCTCGATTTGCAGATGTCAAGTGGACAGGGCAGATGCAACGGTAGAAGATGCTGATTCAAAAGCTTTTTCACGGAGACGCCGATTGGCGTATAAAGTTCCGCTAGAGTACTGACCGAATATCCGCGATCTAAATGTGACTTCTAGAGAAAAATGCGGATAAGGATTACTCTTACGCCCAACTTTGCCATAGAAAATGGGATGCGGCAACCCTAATCTTCACAATCCCCCGAATTTGTCAGAGAATCTCTACCTCAGAATGGGCGGTTCCTCGCTCAGCGAGGGAACCACCCATACAACGGGTAACTTCTTTTGCAGAAATTTCCTGAGGATCACGAATTAAATAAAACCGAATTGTTTTTGAGAGAGGCGCGGCGGTGGCGCGCCTCTTTCAAAAACAATTACAGGTTAATTTGTTCATGATCTTGAGGATCTGGACTTTTGACGAAATCGCGCCGATTTTTCTGAAACGCTGACGCTGCCAGTGTTTCAGAAAAATCGACGCTAAAATTGAATATGCCGCGAAACGCTCTCTAAGAGAGCGTTTCGCGGCATTGCAGAAAAAATAGTCAAACCTTCAGTACTGAGTGCCTATCCAAAATTCGAGAACCCAAAATCCGGCAGATGCAACGCTGTAGCGTTGCATCTGCCGGATTTTGGGTTCTCGGTTAGATACTTATAGCAGTTCTCAGTCCAGGACAGTAC
>JBIKWV010000309.1:0-5835 GCA_044356135.1 Elainellaceae cyanobacterium | reverse complement strand
AATGTCCCAATATTTTATCGATGGTACTGCTGTCACACTCGATTGAGTAAGGACTGGGGGAGCATCATGCTCAAAACACAGGGAATACAAGAGATCAAAGACCGTAGCAATGCCCTCAAGCCGACCTCGATGGAGAACCAGCACACAGCTTGATCGAACGAATGGGGCAACCCCAATGTGCTCAGGTTTTTCATAGAAATTATCAAGCAAGCAATCCCTGGTTATTACCTTTGTTGATGGCACTAACCCTGACTCTGGTTCTTTCAAAACAACATAGCTGATCTCCTCCATTTTGCGAACGACTTCGATGACTGGGGTACCGATCGAAACGACTAATGGTTCAAGGGCAATCGCCCACCTGATATCGAGATAACTCATTTCTTTAAAGTTATTAGTATCAGTGACTACGCAAGGTAGCTTTTTAACCCTGGTGAAAAAGTACAGAACTCTGGGTCAAACTTTTCTGTTCAGATCATCTCACCTCGCTCACAATCGGACAGGATTGCGAGAGCAAATCCACTTTGATGACGTATGTGAAATGGACTTATGAACACTTACTTATATTTAGTCTGTTAGTACCCCGCCTGACATCAGTGTGAGCATGGAAAAGATTTGATATTAATATCCGTGTTTACACTAGCTTTGGGGTGGGCATTGATTAGTGTTGTTGCTGTAACTTGGGGATCGAAACAGAATGTAGGAGTGTCTTGTTTGTGTTGATCCTATACTCGTAAAGCCTGATAAATCAGATGTTAAGCCGCAGATTTTGCATCTCGCGTTTCAGCTTTAAGCCCAAAGTTACCTGCATGATTTGATGATGCGTATTTTTATTGATTTTTTCCACGGAAATCTTTGAAAAGCAGAGATGGTACCACTGATTTTTGTGATTTTTATGCTTCAGTGTTTGACTCAATGAAAAAAAGAGCATTGAGGGTTATTCTTCTAGTGAAGTAACCTTAGTGGTGCGGAAAACTCCTGAAAGCCCTACCAGTAAAGGATTCTTCTGAAAATAGAGGTTTCCATAGTTGAGGACTAATCGAGGCGATCTTGCGCGCGTTTACGGGGTTTGAGACCATTTATTTTGGCTTTTCTCTGCCTCTTTCGGAAAGCCAATATTCTCTAACAGAGTTTTCTGAACCACTAAGGTGAAGCAACAAGGAACCAAGTTTAGTCGCGCCTATTTACTTAGTTATGGATATCTGACTAATACATCTGCTTCATGCCAAGATTTCCATGTAGAGATGCACCTGACAAGTAGACAGGTAAGTGGTTTAAGTTCATTGCTTAGCGAGGTAGATTTTGTGCAGTCTCACAAAAGATTGGCATTACATCCTTAATCTTCACGAAATGTCGTTTTTTCAGTGGTGCAGGAGAAATACTTGCCAAGATGCACTACTGCTTCAAGTGTGTAGTATTTAGCTCTGAGAATTATGCAGTTTGAACCATTCACAGTAGGTTTGGGGAAGTTTTTGCAGTTTCATGTTCGGTGTTTGATGTACGCCAAAAGGATGTCTGGAATAATTCCTAGGTCGGCAAAACGAGCAATCTTCAGGCTTTTAGACTGTATTGTTTTTTTAGTCTCCGCCTACATTGCATTGGGCTTGAGATTTGAGTTTGACTTCGATTTCTTCTACAATTTGGAACTTTATGGTTCTTTCATTCTAGTTGGAGTTATTATCAAAGTCGCAATTTTTCACTGGATAGGATTATATCGTCCAGTGCTTCGCTTTGCTGGTTTAGAGTTCCTCTACACGGCACTGAAGGCAGTTGTAATCAGTGGGCTTTTGACAGTTTCTATCGCGTCTCTCCTGCGCTTTCAGATTCCCCCTCGCTCCTTCTGGTTCACCGATGCGTTGACGACTTTCCTTCTGCTCATTGGTGTCAGGCTCTTCATGCGCTGGCTGTTATATGATTCTTTGCTTGGCTTACAACTGTCAGCACGGTCTACTGAGTCTGGACTCTCCGCTTTCCAGGCTTCCAATCGGGTGATCATTTACGGTGCGGGCACATCAGGTTTTCAACTAGCCCAGGCACTGGGGAGGGACAAGTCTTATCGGGTCATGGCTTTTGTTGATGACAGCGCTCAACTTCATCACCAATTTGTGCATGGCGTTCAGGTGTATCCCTCGGTTGACCTCAGTAAATTGATTTCTCGGTTTCATGTGGATTTAGTGTTGCTTGCCATGCCGTCCGCTCCGATCTCTCGCAGACGGGAGATTGTGCAGCGATTGAGGAATCTTTCCGTTGAGATCAAAGTGGTTCCTACGATAGATGATATTCTCTCTGGAAAGGTGTCTATTGAGCATTTTCGTAAGGTGGATATCGTGGATCTCCTGGGGCGAGATGAGGTTCTGCCTAACCCGGAATTGCTGAGACTTAACATTAAGGATAAGGTGGTTTTAATAACTGGCGCTGGTGGATCTATTGGTTCCGAAATGTGTCGTCAGGTTGCTCAGCAAGGCCCTCGGCACTTAGTGCTATTTGAATTGAACGAATTTGCACTCTACAATATTGATCTAGAGATGGGATATCGTTACCCATCGGTTTCTCGGTCCGCCTGTCTGGGATCGGTTACTGACTTCGATCGCCTTAAAGAGGTTATGCTTCAGTATCAGGTTGAGACGGTTTATCATGCCGCAGCCTATAAGCATGTCCCACTGGTTGAAATGAACCCGGCTCAGGGGGTGCTCAACAATGTGTGGGGCACTCTGCTCACTGCTTGGGCGGCCAGGGAGAGTCGGGTCGAAATGTTTGTTTTAATATCAACAGATAAAGCAGTGCGACCCACCAATGTCATGGGTGCAACAAAGCGGGTTGCCGAGTTGATTTTGCAGGCTCTAGCAGCTGAGAATAATGGTTCAACGCGGTTTGTAATGGTTCGTTTCGGGAATGTATTGGACAGTAATGGCTCAGTTGTCCCTCTTTTCAGAAAGCAGATTGCTGAGGGGAAGTCGCTGACTGTGACCCATCCCGATATTACCCGGTATTTCATGTCGATCCCTGAAGCTGCACGCTTGGTGATTCAAGCAGGGGCGTTAGGAAAAGGTGGTGAAGTTTTTTTATTGGATATGGGCGAGCCAGTCAAGATCTATGATCTGGCAGTACAGATGATTGAGTTGAGTGGCTTGATCCCTGGAAAAGATGTTGACATTGAATTTGTGGGTTTACGCCCTGGTGAGAAACTATACGAGGAATTGTTGATTGAGCAGGGAAATGCGCTCAAGACACAGCATCCCAAAATTTATTTTTCCATGGAAAAAATGCTCCCCTGGGAACTCTTGGAGCCGCAAATTGATCAGCTCTTAATCGCTGCACGACGGGACGATGCAAAGGCGATTGCCACTATTCTGAAGCGTATTGTTCCAGAGTACGCCCCGGAAAAACATCACCCAGGGCCATCTACCGTTCCTACGGGCTAATGTTTTGAATACTAAGTTCTGCAACAAGGGTTTTTGGGGACGAAACCTCCAAGAAGGGGCACACCCCCTGCCCCTCAAGGGGGATCACTCCTTCACCCCTCACCAAGACTCTTTTGGCTGGACTAGCACTGAGGGAGTACATTTGGGGATCCTGACATGGTTGTTCAACGTAGAGACGAGATAGTTTCTGATCGCTTAGAGGCGGTCTTGCGAGTTTGGAATGATTTCTCCTCTGCTGATTGGGTTTGGATGTGTTGTTTTGCCCATCTAAAGTCTCTAAGGTTATCAGACAGCCAAACCTGTGAAAATCTTGAGGGGGATATCAGCCTTGGCGCTGAACTGCTGGCAGATGAGGCGATCGCCCAAGTCAAGGGATATTGCACTGTAGAGGACATGATTCGAGGAGAGCTAGGACTGGGAGCTGACTTCAGTTTTTGAGATTAGGGTGTAGCAGGTGTGTCTCGGTCTGTAGGAAAGTAAGCTGAATCAGTGTTAACCGATTCCTGCGTAAATCGCCCTTGTGGTTTTCACAAGCAACGTTAGCGAAACAAGCAGCAGTCTTTTCACGGTTGGTGTAGGGTGCTGTTTTATATATTATCAAGCGTGGGATTTTTACGCTTAAAGTTGGCGGTTAACTGTTTATTGATAGGGCAGAGATCTAAGGCAGATATTGTTTTTTCGTTTTTCTTGATCTTGAGTTTATTGTTCATGAAGCGAGACTTGTGCAGCAGCAAGCAGTGTGACTGTTGATTTTTTAGCTTGTTGAGTTTGCGAACTTTTTGTTTTTTCTTTTGACTTTTGTTGTGAGGAGACTCGATCGTGACGATATTTATCAATGAGGTTCCGACCCAATTTACGCTTGTCCAGGATGCGGTTAACGCCGCTCAAGCTGGAGATGTGATTCGTCTGAGTGCTGGAACCTACACGGGCAGCGTGTCTATCAATAAGCAGATCACCCTGGTAGGCGATGTAGCAAATCCAGAGTCTGTGATTCTGAAAGCGACGAGTCCGACCCAGAATGCGATCGCCCTGGTAGCGGGGAGTTCTGGGGCCATCATTAAGGGTATTTCTTTCCAGAACAGCCGAGCGGGGGTTCTGACCGTTGCCAAAGTTGATAACGTTCAAATTCTCGATAACAAGTTTTCGAACCTGGGTGAATATGCGGTTCAGATTTCGAATGGCTCTGGCGGCGCAAGCATTCAAAGAAACGAAATCACAGGCGGTAACGTTGGAATTCAACTGCTGAGCGACCAGGCGGGGACGACCAGCGCGACTATTGCCGACAACACCATCAAAGATGTGGCGGTTAATGCCATTTTGGTGAAAGAACAGGAAACGGGGAGTACTGGACCTGGTCGCTTTGGTTCCATCACGATCAAGGACAATACCCTCACTCAGGACGTTGCCAAACTGGGTGTGACTCCAACAAACCCCACCGGAGCAGGGACTGCTGCTAGCCTGATTCAACTGATTCTGCCTGCGGTGAATGGGCAGCATGGTCTGGTTGATTTGAGTGGTAATACTGTCACATTCAACGGAACTTACACTGGCGGACTCAAGTACGCCTTTGCAACGCGAGTACGCGGACAGGTGGGGTCGCTGGAACTGACTGATAACACCTTCACGGGGCTGACGGGTGTTGCCGGACTGGTCAACGAAGCAGTGCGGTTAGACAACAAAGACAGCACCTACGGTGTAATCCCAACAAATGCAGTCATTACCCTGACGGATAACCAGTTCGATAATTTTTCCAGCGGTGTCTACTACGTTGCAGGCACTCCTGCTCAGCCTCTAAGTTCAGGTTTTTCTGCCAGCGGCAATCGTTTTACCAATGTGGGTCTTGGTGCGCAGAACGACATCTACGAAGGGACGGCAAACAACGATACCATCAGCGGTGCAGGGGGCAGTGACCTGATTGCGGGCAACGCTGGCAATGACAGCCTGAGCGGAAATGACGGGAATGATACGCTGCTGGGGAGCGATGGCGACGACACCCTGTCAGGTGGCAGTGGAGCGAACCGACTGGACGGAGGGAATGACAACGATAGGCTGATCTCTGCAGGGACTGGGGATCGGTTAATTGGCGGCAACGGCGCAGACACTTTTGTTATTACCTCCACTTCCAGTGATGCTGTGGTTGCTGACTTTACACAGGGGTCGGACAAGATGCAGCTCACCGGATTTCCCGGTGTGCTTGCATTCGCAGATCTTCAGTTTGCTCCGTCGGATAACGACACACTGGTTAAAGGCCCTGGTGATACGACACTAGTCAGGTTGGAAAACTTCAGTGGGACGCTCACCGCAAGTGACTTTATCTTTCCCAGCCAAACGATATTTATCAATGAGGTTCCGACCCAATTTACGCTTGTCCAGGATGCGGTTAACGCCGCTCAAGCTGGAGATGTGATTCGTCTGA